>JAAYAB010000127.1 GCA_012719595.1 Bacillota bacterium | reverse complement strand
CGAGCGAGAGCAGAGGAACGTGCACTTGCGGCAGCTTTTCCTGACATGTGGAGTCGCTATGCTTCTCGGACCGGGTTCCTCTTACCTAGGTTGAGACGGCACGATAGTGATCGCTAGGCGGATCGGAGGACTGATCGCGTGAGGCGAGTTGTGTCTGTTGAGGTACATAATGTCAACCGTGAGTGCCGACAAGGGATCGCCTATCGTGCTGGGACATACATCGCTGGTCTGGTAATGAAGGCGTCAGGGGATTCTGCAGCCAGCTTTGTTCGAACTCCGGCTGCGGAGCTTCGACCGGCGCTGGCAGTGGGTCTTTCCACAGGCCGGCAGATGGAGGAATCCATCGACTGGTGACCAAGGGAAGCATGATCGAATCCGTTACCTATCCAGCGAGCTGTCCAGGATGCGGTCGTGAGGTCCTGAATCGACAAACATGCCGGTTACCACATCTGCTGCTCCTGTTTGGCCACTCATCTTGTCCAGAGCGGATACGGTATCAGGGCCGTATGGGTCCTGCTCGGCCGTGGAGAACTTGGAACTACCATGACCTACCCCATGTGCTCAACAAGAGCGGCGGAGAAGTTATCAGCTCTTCGGAAAGAGTACGAGATCCCAGTACTTTACGCGCGATGATTGCACGAATCAGGAGCGCACAGAATCCATTCGCAGTAATGGCTTGAGCGATGAGTAATGGCATGGACTTCCGACTTGCAGATGGATCCGTGCTCAGCTTGGGCTCGCGTCTGTCCCCCGCTGTCAGTGGTATCAGCGCCAAGCGCGACCTTGCCGCCGAAGATGAGTTGCGCTTCCACTTCGGATATCAAGCGCGGTACACCAAAGCGTTGCGCGCGGTCAAAGCCCTTGCGCTCGATCGGTACCACGAATTCCGTAAGTGCTACGAACCCGATCCTAAGAGGAGGGGAGTGGGCTACGTCACGTACGTCATCCAGGACTACATCAAGGGGATTGCGCTCAACAGCATTCTTTATACGGGTTTTGATTCTCGCAAACGAACCGTACAGTGTCTGGCAAACCAGATTGCCATCTTGGGTTCACTTGGTTCATTCATCGACTCTGTCTTGTCTAACACCGAAGCTAGTCTTCAAGCTGATCTCCAAGATGTAGAACTGGAGACTGCTAAGTCCCTAATCAAGGAAAGTCCGCACGCGGCTCGTGCGCTGGCCGGCGCTTGTGACACGGCGACCTGGCGCACGATCTCCTATCTGGCCGATATACCAAACATGTGCACGCATAGGAGATCAACCGACCCGACTGCAGAACGGGTTATGGAGCTGATCGAGGGAGCCGATTGCGTCGCCAAGAATGTCATATGAGTGGGTCTCTAGCAGACGGATCATCTTGATTCGCTTGTCTCGTATTCTATTAGCGAGAATGCTGGGACGAGCTAGCAGGAGGAGTAGTGGAGGCAGGTGGTGGCCCGTGAGACCGTCGGAGAGGATTGTAAGCATCGAGTTGGTATGGCGAGGGCCATTCGGTTGGCCCGGGGCGCGTAACGAGGTTCATGTTCGTAATCTTGGTGATTCGAAGTTCGCCGATCATTGCGGCCTATATCTCTGGACTGTCAACTACGAAGCCGGTTTCTTGGTCTATGCGGCCGGTTACACCAACCGCCCTTTCCGAGTGCGATTCCGTGAGCATACTAGAGCGTATCGCAGTGGCGTTTATACGATTTTCGACGCTTCGATCCTGAAACGAGGCCGGCGTGAGGTGGTGTGGCCAGGCTTCTGGTTTGGTCGCCGGTCCGTCAGTGCGGAGCGGGAGTATGCTGAACGTGAGTCGGAGATTCGGATTGCGGCTGACAGGCTCCTCGATGCCTATCGAGTCTTTGTGGCACCTGTCGAAGCTAGTCAAAGGGTGCTCCAACGCATCGAGGCAGCGATTATGAATGCGTTGTACTTCGCGAGTGGCATTGTCGGAGAGATACCTGATAGAGGAATGGCCCTCACCCCGCGACGGGATTCGGAAGACCCGATCTTAGTGCACAACTCATGTGAGCAGTTGATATATGGGCTTCCTGAGCAGTTTCAGGTTTAGAAATACGGGGAGGCTTCCCACCAGGCGCATTCGCCGGTTGGGTGGCGGGGCAGCTGCAATAATCGAGACTGGCGACAGCCGCTGGTAATGTGCGGGGTTGTCAGGCCGATTCCACGAAGTGAGAGGATCAGTGTGGGAGCTAGAACTATCCACACCAACCTGATTGCGCATGATTCGAGGCTGTTCGCAATGCTTTGCGAGCGTGTTCTCGGTTAAACACCAGCGTTAGAGGAGCGGGAGCTTTCGGTTCGGTGGATCGGCAGGCAACATAATCTAGCTAGAGTCCTGGGCTGCTGGACAGGGTTATGGTGCGGTGAAGGTGCCGCCTGACAAGTGTTTGGAGCGCGACAACGTTGCGTACGATCGTTTGAGCTCAACGCCGTTAGCCACACACGGATACAAGGGGGGTAGGAAGTCTGTGGACGAGTGCCTTCTGCTGGATACCACCTTCGATTTCCGGACAGATACACCGGGCTACCCGAAAGCGGACCCGGACGCGATGAGTCCCACACTTCGTCGGTATCATAAGCTCCTATGGAGCAAACCGCTGCCAAACGGCATGATGTTTGACCTCGTCGACACTACGCCCGGAGTCTATCTCCATCATCGCTCTGAACTAGGTGAGTTTAGACTGTCGAGCGACACGGTGATTCCTACATTCAGCAAAGAAGCATGCCTGTCGAACGTTATCAAGGGAATACCCGAAGAGCTTGAGGCCTTCAAGCGAAAGGGTTACACGATCGGAGGCATGATGTTGTTTCCCGCAAACCGCATCGGTCGTCAGATGACGATTAACGGCGCCCGAGGGTTCCATCCCCGAGTCAAGGACAGGTTTGATCTGACGGTTGAGTGCATCCGAAGGCACTACCTCAACATGGATAGCCCTTTGAGTTCCACGCTTGCACGATACGGTGATTTCTTCGGGTTGTTTGGTGACTTCCGTGGATACGTAGAGTTCTTCCTCCTGCAGGACTTGGTCACCAGCGCTTGCTCGGCCGTTAGATTTTTCTTGCCGTTTGACGACTTCAGCTCGTCACCGGTGCCAAACGGCATGGCGTCCTACATGAGATATCGAGAACTTGCAGTCAGCTTCATCGAGGCTCGCAACCAGCGGATCTCAGCCTGGTGCGCTGCTCGCCTCGCAAACTAGTAAGCACATCCAGCAACCGGCGCGAGTCTTGTTGGGCTGGGAGCGGGACTTCAGCCTGAAAGCCGGCGTTTGGCCGTGAAGTGAGGGTGGATGGTCCGCTGCAGATGTCGCCCGAGAATGGGAGAAGGATGGCCTGCAGAGTGAGACACTCTCTTTGGGGAGAGTGTGCGGCTGAGCCTATCCATCACCCGACATCCGACCACCTAGTGCAGCTACCGATGTGATGAACGTGAGGTTCTCGATGATCGTGCCTGTGTCGTTGTTGGTCAAGGTATCAAGCTAGGCGATGGCCTCTTCCTTGCGAGGCAGGCACCTGCAACGCACGAGCTGAAGATGAGAACGGTCAGCTTTCAGGCGGAGGTCCTGCCTCATGCCGATGGATGGAGGAATCCAAAGATTGGTGACGAAGGAGAGCTTCACCGGATCGATCACTTGTCCTTGTAAGCTGTGCGCCACGCTGTCCTGAGGTCCGCACTCAACCAGATTGCCAGTTGTCATGCCCTGGCCACCATGCACTGCACCAGCTTGGACTTCGCACGCTTCGATGCTGAATTGTGGAGCGCCTTCCTCTCTGGCTATTCATGCGTGCGTGAACTCATCGACCATGAGCTTGAGGCTATTCCCGTTTTCACGGTAGCCCGGAGCATATGGAAGATCGGACAGCTAATCGCCAATGCCGATCGCTGGGGACATCGCGCACTCACACCACAGTACCTCTCGAGAGCGCTGAGGTCTATAACGGACGCTGCTAAGGAAACCGGATACGCAGAGCCAGGTTCCAAGACGCTTGGCGATTCCAGCACCTAATTGGCGTCTTCTGCAGACGTAGCGGCAGATCTTCGTACTCGTGGACAGCTGTCGCGTTGCTGCCCTAGCTCAAGATCGCTGGTCGGAGTGGAGTGCGAATGAATCCAACGAAAGAGGGACAGCCTGTGCAAGTCATGCTCGTCGGTGGAGCGCCCCTTAGTGGCAAGACGACAGTGGCACAAGATCTGGCACGGTTGCTTGGAGTGCCCCTGATACAGACTGACATCATAGGCGAAGCCGCACGGGCAGTCACTAGCCCAGCATCTCATCCTGACTTGCATGCGTATAGCTTTACCGACTATGAGCAGTATTACGTCTCTCATTCGCCTGAAGTGCTCCTTGCTGATGCGGTCAGAGCCCACCGAGCGCTGTGGCCGGCGATCAAAGCGGTGATTCGCTGCAGACTGGACTTAGAAGGTCTGGCTGTGACCGAGGGTTGGACCTTGCTGCTCGAACGCGTCGCACCCATGGCGGAAGCAAGAACCCGCAATCGGCTCGGTCTGGATTGGAGTCTCTGAGGCCGTTCTTAGGTGTCGTTTGGCTATCCGACCAGGCCTTACAGCGAGCGCAGGGATCCGGCACGTTTGGCCTACCGTTTTGTGCGCAGGAGTTCGCTCGTGGCTGTTTGGCTACAGGAGCAGGCAGCCAAGTTTGGAGTGCCGTTTGTTGAGCTGACAGGTGCTGAGACTACGAAGAAGCCGTTATGATATGTGCTGCCGCAGCCGCCTTGCGTCTGTCAAGCGCCTCCGCATAGAATGCAGCTCGTGTCGCTGCTCCTCGGTTGGCCGTTGCGGATACGCAAGGTCGTTAGGTTTGTCTGGTTTGTATGGAGTACTCGGCGAAAGGACGTGAAGGTAGTTGTCACGCAGACGTCTCTTTCTGCTCGGAGGCATGGCTGCAGTTGATCGATTCGCCCCAGCCTTTATGGCAGCTGCAGGAGGCCCTGAAGCTGCGATTGCTCTCCTGATGCAGGACGCACAGGGGTGGGGGAAGCACAAGGATGAGTACCTTCGCTCTTTCGTTCTGAGAGGCGCGACGAACCTCTTCGCCATCACTCCAGATGGCAGAGGGTTACTTGATGTGGATGAGGCATTGGCCAAGCTTCATCCGGCGTCGGGTATCTTCATCGGCGGAGGACATACACCGACCTATCATCGGCTGTATGCGACCGAGCCAATTCGTAGTGCTATCAGGGAGCGGTACTACAGTGGGATCCCAGTCGCCGGGCTGTCTGCTGGAGCGATCATTACAACTCAGGTCTGCGTCTTGGATCCGGAACGGAGCAATGAGGCTCCCCAGGTCGTAGACGGATTGGGTTTTCTCAAGGGTGCAGTCGTCGAGGCTCACTTTGCCGAGCGGAATGCCCTCCCTGATCTAGTCAGTGCCATGGCGACCACCCGGACCAGTATCGGGTGGGGGATAGACGAATCCGCCTGCGCAGTGTTTGAGGATGAAGCTT
>JAAYAB010000126.1 GCA_012719595.1 Bacillota bacterium | reverse complement strand
TCTCTGGTCGTCTTCACGCGTGAAGATCTTGACCAGGACTGCGCCTGCTACTCCGAGCGTCTCTTGAATGATCTGGTTCAGCTCAGCCAGCTTCTCTTGCGTGGCCTTCGCAATGTTCCACCGCGCCTTTCCGACCCGCCGGGTGGGCAGGATGAAACTTGGTATGAGGCACAGGCCAAGTAAGGAGAGCCGCCAATCCATGGCGAATATGGTCACGAGGGTGAAGGCGATCACAAGGATGTCTTGCACAGTGTTGACGACTGTCCTCTGAAACACTCCCTCAACTCCAGACACATCATTATTGATCCTCGAGATGATGTCTCCGGTCCGGGTGTTGGAGAAGAACTTCAGAGGCATACGCTGCAGTATGCCGTACATGGAGTTCCTTATATCGAGAATGATCCTCTTGGAAATCAGCGTGTTCAGGTAGCTCTCGCCGACCCCTATCAGGCTCACAAGAAATGAGACTCCCACGTAGCCCAGGGTGTAGAGAGTCAGCAGCCGGAAGTTCCGTTCGATCAGCGCTCGGTCGACAATCGCTCCTGTGAAAAGAGGAGGGAGCAGCCCCAGTATGGATGTAGTGCCGACGCACAGGAAGACCAGCGCCATGAGCTTCCAGTGCGGCTTGAAGTATCTCAGTATGCGAAGAAGCATTTCCTTGGTGACGTGAGGCTTCCGTTCCGGTTCGTCGAACCCTCGTCTGAGGCCTCGGTGCCATCCATGCATGCCCATACCCATTCCCATGCCCATCTTAAGTCCTCCTGATGTCGTGTTCTGGCCTAGCTGTGGACTCGTTGGTTATGAGTGCTCCAGCGTCGTTGTGGAGTTGTTCATCGTGCCACGCTCTGGCGGTGCCTTCGTGGAGTCATACGCTTCTGTCGAGGAGCGCGAGCACCTGGTCGAGCAGGTGGACGATCTTCTGTCGGGTGTCTGTGTCTGCGTCCAGCTGCCGGTTCTCGTCAAAAGCACGATGCAACAGTGCAAAGCGTCTTCGAATCTCCTCTGGCACATGATCGCCCAGGTGACGATGATGACGGTGGTCTTCGAACCTATCAGCTCCAAACACCTTTTCAAACACCTGGGATGTCTGCTCGAGACTCCGGCGCATCTGCTCTCTTGCTTCACTGACTTCACTCAGGGCGAGCTTCCCCTTGTCGGTCAGGAAGTAAATCTTCCTCCTGTCCTCGGTTCTGAAGCCGATCAGCCCAGCCTCTTCGAGTGACTGCAGCAGAGGATACATGGACCCGGCAGACGGTCTCCAGAAGCCTGTCTCCTGGCTGATGGTCTGCATGAGGTCATACCCGCTTTTCTCGCCCTCTCCCAGGAGCTTGAGGATGTATGATTTCAGAAACCCTCGCCTAACCCTTCCTCGCATACGCCCACCTCATCTATATCGACATCGATATATCGACAGCGATATAATGACACTGAAAACGATGTTTTGTCAAGGTTCTGAGGATCACACATCGAATAACTAGGGTGACAGATCCCGCCCGGCTTGCCTCGATTGGGGCACGGAGGGCAACCTACTTATTAGGCAAACGCAATACGAAGTCCATCCGGGAGGTAGAATCGAACGTGGAGCGCTTTATCTACAAAGGTGAGAAAACCAGAGCCATATCGTTCCCCCTAGGAGGAATAGGCACCGGGAGCATCGGCTTGGCCGGCAACGGAAGACTGGTTGACTGGGAGATCTTCAATCGGCCAAACAAGGAGAGCCTCAACGGGTTCAGCCACTTCGCGATCAAGGCCGAGACCGAGGACAGAGTGCTCGACGCGCGGGTCCTGAACAGCGATCTCCCGCCGCACTACATGGGAGTAGGCGGCGCGCCATATGGCGGCATCGGCTTCGGCCCGCAGCGAGGGACAATGGCGGGCGTTCCTCACTTCTCCGACCTGGAGTTCTGCGGGGAGTTCCCATTTGCGGAACTGAGGTTCATCGATGAGAGCTTTCCCGGCAGGGTTTCCGTGACAGCTTTTAACCCCTTCATCCCACTTAACGACCAGGACTCCAGCATCCCAGGAGCGTTCTTCGAGATAAAGGTGGACAATACGACGTCCGAGACGGTAACCTACACAATCTGCGCATCTGTCTCCAATCCCTTGAGGGTCGGCGGCGTCAACAAGTACCTGCTGAAGGACGGCTTCCATGCACTGAAGCTCTCGACGGTTGGAATCGAGCAGGGAGAGCCGGAGTACGGAGACTTGACCGTGGCCACGAATTCTGAGGATGTCAGTTATCAGGAGTATTGGTACAGGGGTTCGTGGTTTGATAATCTGGGCATCTTCTGGAGGCAGTTCACTTCTCCGGGCAAGCTCCAGAACAGAACCTATCCGGAGTCGAAGGACAACAGACTGCAGGATGTGTGCTCTCTGGCCGCGCACATCAGGTTGGGCGCAGGGGAATCCGGAAAGGTAAGGTTCGTGCTGACCTGGAGTTTCCCGACCACATACAACTACTGGAATCCAGAGAGGTGTGATTGCGGTCACGGCGAGTGCAAGTCCGGGAAACCCCGCACCTGGAGGAACTACTACGCCACTCTGTTCAAGGATTCGCTCGACAGCGCCTGCTACAGCCTTCGCCACTGGAATCGCCTCTACGAGGAGACCCATCGCTTCAAACAGGCCCTGTTCAGCTCGAGCATCCCGCGGGCTTGCCTGGATGCTGTGTCCGCCAACATCTCGATTCTGAAGTCTCCTACCTGCCTCAGGCTGGAGGACGGCTCCTTCTATGCGTTTGAGGGATGTCACTGCAAGGAGGGCTGCTGTGAGGGATCCTGCACGCATGTCTGGAACTACGCCTATGCCTTGCCGTTCCTGTTTCCCAGGCTCGAACGGTCTATGCGAGACATAGACTTCAAGTACAACCAAGCTGAAAACGGAGCTATGTCGTTCCGCCTGCAGCTTCCTCTGGGCCGGGAGCGGTCGAGGTTCCGCCCCTGTGCGGACGGCCAGTTCGGCGGGGTGGTCAAGGCATACCGTGACTGGAAGATCTCAGGCGATACTCAGTGGCTGAGAAAGAACTGGCAGGCCATAAAGAAGTGCATCGAGTACGCGTGGGCAGAGACGAACTCCGACAAATGGGATGCGGACAAGGATGGGGTCTTGGAGGGCTGGCAGCATCACACTCTCGACATGGAGCTGTATGGTCCTAACTCGTGGCTCAATGGCTTCTACCTTGCGGCGCTGAAGGCGGCTGCCGAGATGGCGGACTACCTGGGAGAGAAAGAGACGGCCGCTGAGTACTTGGCGCTGTTTGAGAGAGGCAAACAGTGGAGCGACCAGCACCTGTTCAACGGCGAGTACTACTTCCAGAAGATAGACCTCAAAGACAAGAGCCCCATCGACCGGTTCACGACCGAGTCCGACAACTTCGAAGCGCGATACTGGAATGAGGAATCAAAGGAGGTCAAGTACCAGATCGGCGAGGGTTGCGGAGTGGATCAGGTGCTGGCCCAGTGGCATGCAAACTTGTGCGGCCTGGGCGAGATATTCGACAAGGAGCAGACCCGGAAGGCGCTCGAGTCGATCTTCAGGTACAACTTCAAGAGCATGAGGAAGCACTTCAACCCGTGCCGAATATACGCGCTGAACGGCGAGGCTGGCGTTGTCATCTGCGAGTGGCCTGAGGGCAAGTACAAGCCGATCGTTCCCGTCCCGTATTCGGAGGAAGCTTGGCCCGGCTGCGAGTACCAGGTTGCGGCTCACATGATACAGGAGGGGCTGGTCGACCAGGGCCTTCGGATCGTCGAAGCAGTCAGAGACAGGTTTGACGGCGAGAAGCGGAATCCGTGGAACGAGTTCGAGTGCGGCAGCAACTACGCTCGCTCGATGTCCAGCTACAGCCTGCTCAGCTCCCTCAGCGGCTTTGAGTTCGACATGGTGGCCGGCATGATCGGGTTCAACCCCATGAGGTTTGAGGAAAACAGGTTCAGGTGCTTCTGGTCTCTGGACTCAGGCTGGGGAGTGTTTGAGGCCGAGCCTGGCAGGGTTGCGATACGCGTGGAGTACGGCCATCTGGACTTGAGGAAGGTGCGCCTGCCGTTTATACAAGGGAAGGACCTGAAAGCGGTACGCGTCGACGAGCAGCCCGTTGGCTATTCGCAGGCCGGTACGGATGTCGTGCTGGATCAGCCGGCTCATGTGAAGGCGGGATCGCGCCTCAACATCGAATTCTAAGGCGCTTCACAGGATTTCATCGGGATCTCGTCTAGTTGAGGATCAAAGCAGACCGGGGAGGTAGGCTTTCGATGATCAGCAGCGGCGACAGAGCCATCATTCGCTCACTGGCTGAGAGAGTAAGGGAAATCGCAGAGCTACCGATCATGCAGAAACGCAGGGACATGTGGACGCGCCACAACCGTCTCGAGTCCGTCGGGCCCATGATCCTGGTGTTTCCGGAAGGTGCCTGGCGAGAGCTGCTTCCGTGGTCGAGTCTGGAGTGCAGCGAAGACAAGGCGCGTGTGTACGAGTACGAGCTCAAACTGCGCATATTCCAGCATGAGCACATTCATGACGACAAGCCGGTAGAGGCCAACTGGATCGTCAGAAAGGTGATAAGCAACTCCGGCTGGGGATTGAAGCCCAAGCGCAAGCGCAGCAGCCAATCCACGGGTGCCTGGGCGTTCGACCCTGTGATCAGAGACCGAGATGATTTGAAGAAGCTCAGATTCCCGGAGATCACCTATGATGAGGAATCCACTCTGCGAGCGCTGGACGAAGCCCAGGACCTCCTCGGCGACATTCTCGACGTCAAGCTCAAGGGCATAGACCATGTGTCGTTTCACTTCATGGCGGTCTACTGTGACCTTCGAGGCCTTGAACAGGTTATGTGGGACATGTGTGACGACCCCGGCTTCGTTCATGAGGCAATGTCGTTCTTAGAGCAAGGATACAGGAGAATGATCGAGCAGTACGTCGAGCTCAACCTGCTGAGCCTCAACAATGACGAAACCTACCATTCGTCCGGCGGACTCGGCTACACCACCGAGCTCCCTCAGCCGGATTGCGACTCTGAGAGGGTTCGCCCCTGCGACATGTGGGCCTCTGCCGAGTCACAGGAGATGGCCCAGGTGTCTCCTGCAATGCACCACGAGTTTGTCATGGAATACGAGAAGAGGTTGCTGGAGCCGTTTGGCCTCAACGGATACGGATGCTGCGAGGATCTCACGAGGAAGCTGGACTATGTCATGGATATTCCGAATATCAGGAGAATATCGATATCTCCGTGGGCGGACGTCGAGGCTTGCGCCAGGAAGCTGAAAGACAAGTACATATACTCCTGGAAGCCGGATCCGTCCCATCTCGTAGGAGAGTTCAACGCGCAGAGGGTCCGTGACTACATCCAGCACACGCTCGACGTGACCGGAGACTGTATCGTGGAGATGATCCTCAAGGACACTCATACGTGCGAGAACCATCCTGAACGTTTCACTAAGTGGACTGACATCGCACAGGAGCTGGTGGCACCACATAGGAGCTGGAGTTAGGCGAATCCGGACGAGGACACTCTGGTGCCCCTTGATCCTTACCTCGCAATGGCAGACGCTCTCGGGGACTCGGGCTTGCTTCCGTCAGCGATCCGGGCGGTCCAGCAAGAGGGTCGCATCTGGATGCTGCCGATCACTGCTTGGCCGGTGGGCGTTCTCTACAATCTCGATCTTCTCGAAGCCGCAGGCTTGGATCGGCCCAGCCCGGATTGGACTTGGGATGACGTGATCTCGATGGCTGCGGCTGCCCAGGACGCACTCACGCCTAACCGTGAATACGGCGTCCTTGTCGACAACGCTGCTCTGTTGCTTCTCCCCGCCGCGATGGGAGGTTGGATCGTGTCACCGGATGGCGATGAGCCGGATATCAGAAACGGTGGATTCGTCGAGACACTTGACTTCCTGGCTGAGCTGGCTAGAACGAAGGCAGCGGCAGTCGCCGGCAACCAGAGCCTGTTTGCGTCCGGAAGAGCAGCCATGCTGCTAGGCGGGCTCATGCATCCATTGCTTGTGGACGGGTACGAGTTCAGGTTTGGGTTCGCACCCTTTCCACTGCAACCGCTCGGGGCCACTCCGGTGATTTTCCTCGGCCTGGGATTGACGCAAGCATCGAACGACCCGCTGACAGCATTCCGTGTGATGCAGTTGGCCTTTTCACCTGAGATAGAGCCGTATTACGCGGCGCTGGGCCTGCTGCCCCTGCAGGAGTCCAGCATAGACCTTTTTGCTGCCAGATGGGGTGAACACGCGGGCGTGCTCTTCCAACTCCTAAGGAGGCCTATCGGGAACGTTGGGACCCCGTATCTGACTCTGCCTCAGCAGTATATCACCATCGTACTCGATGGGATGACGCGTGTGGCAACAGGCGCCATAGGAGTGGAGGAGGCCTTAGACTACATGGAACCCAGGCTGACGCAGATCTTGGCCAACCGGTAGAGTCGCTGGCTGCCGGGGCTCCGGGTTAACGGCCGAGTCGCTGGCTGCTAGTGGAGCTCCAGGCCGCTGTCAGAGTCGCCAGGTGCCGCTGGAGCTCCCGGCTACGGCAGAATAGGGCCTACTGCGCCCACGCATATTGCATCTCATAGAGACCTCGGTATATCCCGTTCGCTGCGACGAGATCATCGTGACGTCCTATCTCGCGTATCCGTCCCTTGTGGATCACGATGATCTTGTCCGCGTTCCTGATCGTCGATAGTCTATGAGCGATGATCAGGGTGGTCCGGTTCTTCGAGATCCTGGCGAGAGACTCCTGGATGAGCTTCTCAGTCTCTGCGTCAATGCTCGCAGTCGCCTCGTCGAGGACCAGGATAGACGGATTGAACGCGACCGCCCGGGCGAACGAGAGCAGCTGCTTCTCGCCGGCGGACAGAGTGCATCCTCTCTCATGGACTTCCTCGTGATAGCCCCCAGGAAGCCGCTCGATGAAGTTGTTGGCGCTCACGTACTCAGCGGCCTGTATTGCGTCAGCGTCGCTGATCGACTCATTGTCAAGCCTGATATTCGACATGATGTCTCCGGAGAACAGGAACACGTCCTGCATGACGACAGCGATGCGGCTCCTCAGGTCTCTGAGTTTGTACTCCCTGATGTCCACGCCATCCAGCAGTATCTGGCCTTTCTGGATCTCGTAGAATCTCCCGATCAGGCTGATTATCGTGGTCTTGCCGGAGCCGGTCGCGCCGACAAACGCAGCAGTTTCGCCGGCGTTGATGGTGAAGCTGACATCCTTCAGCACCCAGTCTTCGTCGTTGTATGCGAACCAGACGTTGCGGAACTCGATCTGCCCCTTGACTTCAGGCAGGGCGTTCCCTCTGTCGAGATTCTCCAGGCCTTCATCGTTGTCCATCAGCTCGAAGATCCTCTCGGCTGATACCATGCCCGACAGGATCACGTTCACCTTGTCTGCCAGGTCGTTGATCGGCCCGAAGAACTTCTTTATGTATGTGATGAACGCGTAGAGGACACCTACTTCGAGGCCGGACTCAAACACTCCCGGAGCGCAATACCAGATCAAAATAGAGATGCCCAGGTTGTTGATGAGCTCTGCAGACGGTCGGAAGAACGACAGGAGCTTCACCTCTGTGAGGCTGGCGTCGTTGTACTTGCCGTTCAGCTCCCTGAACTCCGCGTACTTCTCCTTTTGCTTGTTGAATATCTGCACCAGCTTCATGCCGGATATGTTTTCCGCGAGGAACCCGTTGATCTGGGCAATCAGTGCCCTCACCTTTTGGTAGTTCGCCCTGGCCTTGGTCCTGAAGACTGCGGTGATGATTATGATTATGGGCACGACAGCGAAGCTGACGATTGCCAGCTGTGCGTTCATGCTGAACATCGTGACAGTGATCCCCACGAGCAGGAACACATCTCTGAAGAGAACTGCGAGGACGCCCGAGTACATTTCATTGAGGGCCTCCACGTCGTTCGTGACTCTCGTCAGGATTCTGCCGGAAGAGTTCTTGTCGAAGAACGACAGCGGCATCCGCTGTATGTGGGAGAACAGCTCCATCCTTATGCTGTGGATAATCTTCTGGACAATGGTGTTTAGCAGTATCACATGAGCGTAGTTGCTCACAGCGCCGACGAGCACTGATGCGAAGTACAGGATCCCGATGAGTGCTATGCTCATGCCGGTGCTGTCGCCCAGGATGTAGTCGTCAATCGCGACCTTCATGATATACGGACTGACGAGCTCGGCTCCATTCACCAGGCCGGCCATGACCATGGCCAGCACGACGAGCCCGAGGAACGGGCGGAAGTACCCGAGCATTCGGATGAACTTGTTCTCTCGCAAGTTGCGAGCTACGTTAGTGAGACCTGTGTTAGTGAGATCGCTCATATGATGTCAGCCTTCTCCTGGAATGTGGTTTCAGCAAGCTGGAGGTGGTACAGCCGGGCGTAGTACCCCTTCCTGGCAAGGAGCTCTTGATGAGTGCCCTGCTCGATGATCTTCCCATCGTCCAAGACGACAATCTGGTCCGCATGCTTGATGGTAGATATCCTGTGAGCGATGATTATCCCCGTCTTGCCCTGGAGGACCTCATGGAGGTTCTGGAGGATCTCCTCCTCGGTCTGCGTGTCTACTGCAGATAGGCTGTCGTCGAGGATCAGAATCGCCGGATCCCTGATGATTGCCCTCGCTATCGACACGCGCTGCTTCTGCCCTCCTGACAGGGTGATCCCTCTTTCGCCTACCACCGTGTCGAAGCCGTCGGGGAATTCCACTATGTTGTCGTAGACGCTGGCAAGCCTCGCTGCCTCTTCGACCTGCGACTCAGAGTGAACCTCGCTGAAGAAGCGGATGTTGTCGAGTATCGAGGCAGAGAACAGGAAACCGTCCTGCGGCACGTACCCGATGCTGGCTCTCACGACTTCGATCGGTATGTCGTTGATGTCTGTGCCGTCCACGAAAAGGTGGCCTCGCCCGACCGGATACAGGCGCAGCAGCAGATTGACCAGCGTCGTCTTGCCGCTGCCTGTCGGACCTATGATCGCGAGCGTCTGTCCGGCTTTGAGATTCAGGCTGATGTTCTTCAGTGCCTCGACGGACGCTCCAGGGTAAGTGAAGGAAAGGTTCTGGATGGTAATGTCGCCTCTCAGGCGCCGCTCGTTGCTCTGGTTACCCCAGCTCTGAGCCTCTGGTCCGTCCACGATGTCTGTATGCTCCTCGAAGATCTCGTCAAGCCGATCCATGGATGCGAAAGCGCTCTGCCACACCTCGACAATCCTCCCCACGTTGGAGATCGGCCTGATCAGCATTGCGAGGTATGTGTTGAACGCAACGAAGTCGCCAAGGGTGATCACGCCTCGGGACACGAACGATGATCCGATTACCAGGGCAAGGGTGAAGCTCAGTCCGAAGCAGAGTTCGACGAGCGGACCCAGTCCCGCGGACAGCCTCACGTAGTCGAGCATTGCCTTCATTCGGTTCAGGCTTGTCTCGTTAAGCCGCGCTATCTCAGGCTCTTCCTGGACGTAGGCCTTGACGACCCGGATTCCCGAGAGGTTCTCGTGGGTCTGCTCAGAGATTTTTGCATAGGCCTCCTGGACCCGCGTGAATCTTCGCCGCAGAGGCGTTCTGATCCTGAGAATGATGAACAGGGCCACGATCAGGGGGATGATGCTGATAGCCGTGAGTCTGAAGCTGATCGATTCACCCATGACGACCAGCGAGAAGGAGTTCATGATGAACCCATCGATGAAGAACACCAGGCCGAACGCGAAGGCCCTTCTAATGGCGTTGAGGTCGTTTATTGCGTAAGCCATCAGGTCGCCAGTCTTGTGCGAGTGAAAGAACTTCACAGGCAGCGACTGCAGGTGCGAGAACAGCTTGTCTCTGAGGAAACACTCGAGATCTCTGGCCCGGCCCATCAGAAGATAGCGCCAGCAGACCTTGAGAGAAAAGACAAGGGCCGCGAGGCCGAGCATGCCCAAGGTGAGCCAGGATATGCGTGCGAGAGTCGCAGTTCTCAGAGTGAGCAAGTCAATGACGTAGCCCAGGATCTTCGGCAGCGCCAACTGAAGGACGCCGGAAGAGACCAATGCCAAAGTGCCTAGCGTGTAATACAGAAGATTACTTCTGATGAAGCTCTTTATGAACTGTCTGACCATTGTCGAGGCTCCTCGCTGTCTATCGTGTTCTAGCTTGATTCACGCGGCATGTATGACCAGTCGAGAACCACAGGAGTCTGTGGTGAGCGACCTTCTATGATATCAAACAACATCCTGATTCCCGTGGCACCCATGTCGTACAGAGGACCCTCGATAGTGGACAGAGCAGGGAACGATAGCTCGGCATACGACGACGATCCTATTGCCACCACCGCAAGCTCCGAGGGTACACGGATTCCCATTCTCGCTGCGTATCTCAGTAGGCAGAATCCCATACGTGCGGTTTCACACAGGATCGCTCGCGGCAGTCTTGCGTGCTTGCCGCAGTATTCGTCGAGGGTGGTTACGAGATCTCGGTCTGTGTCACCGGAAACCGGAATGAGGAGCGATTCTTGGGACTCATAGAGTCCGAGGCGGCGGAGCGCTCTGACGTAGCCGCCGAACCTTCGATCAGCCTCGGTACAGGACGCCCTGCCTAGGAAACCGATCGACGTCACGCCTTTCTGCCTCAGATCCGTGAGTGCTGCAAGTATCGCTGTGTCCAGGTTGCTCTTTACTATGTTCGGCAGATCTGTGGCGAGGTGTGACTGGATGACGACAAACGGGATTCTGTGTTCAGTCAGGTAAGCATAGTGCTCATCACTGGTGTTCGCAAACACGAACACGGCTCCGTCGACTCTGTTTGCCCGGTAATACCGGACGTGCTGTGCTTCGTGGCTCTCGTGCCATTTGTCGAAACAGAGAGTGAGAGAGTAGTTGCGCTGGGCAAGGACGGCCTCGATTCCCTCGAGCACTCGCATAAACCTCAAGCTTGATATGTCCCTGTCAGACACGATCGCCACTGACATCGCCTTCTTGAGTCTCATTCCTCGAGCGCATTGATTGGGGTGGTAGTTCAGTTTCTTGGCAGCAGCGAGGACAGCCTCACGCGTGTCAGGGCTTATCTTCACGCCTGGGACGTCGTTGAGAACATAAGAAACCGTGGCTTGAGAGACTCCCGCCTCACGCGCCACATCTTTGCTCGAAACCTTCCCTGCTGAGCCCACTTGCTGGGCCTCCATCAATTCTCATTTATACGTATAAGCAACAGCGTTAGTTTACAATACCCTAGACCGGCAGTCAAGAGTCCAGGTCTTCCAGGATTTGCCCAGTCCTGCAAGGAAATCTGGGTCAGCTGGCCAGTATCCATTGATGCCAGTTGGTGTCCGTGCTGATCACGGACGTGCCCGGCCGGCAAGGCGAGATCAATTTGGACAGGATTTCCCTGAGCATAGTAGAATTGGTCGTTGAGCAAGCTTACTCTGAGATGCCTAGCGCGGACTGCTCTTCAGGCAAGGTCAGTGCGAGCCGGCGCCCGGGGTCTGCATCAGGCAAGGCCCTCGCCAGGAGAGAGGTCCTTGCTTGATCGGTGGTGAGTTCGGTTGAGGTTTCTACACACGGCGGATTGGCAGATCGGAATGAAGGCCGACCATGTAGCGGAGGTTGCAGAGCGAGTGCGGGAAGCCCGGCTTGAGGCTATCGATGCGATCGGGCGCGCTGCATCTGAGCACAAGGTCGACTTCGTGCTTGTGGCGGGAGACGTCTTCGAGCACAACCAGGTAGGCCGCCAGTGTGCGAGAGATGTCCTTCGCAGGTTAGGCACCTTTCCAGTCGACGTCTACATGATCCCAGGCAACCATGATCATGCGGGAGCCGGATCGATCTACTCGACGGGTGTGTTCCAGCAGGTTCCGCCGAATGTCCACGTGCTGCTCGAGCCTCAGCCCATCGCGATCAACCGGGTCAATACCGTTCTGTTTCCGTGTCCCGTAAAGCAGAAGCGAACGATGTCCGATCCGACCGAATGGATTCCTGCCGAACCCTCAGATAACACGATCCGCATAGGCTTAGCACACGGTTCAGTCAGCGATCGCGGTTTCGGCGATTTCACTGACAACCCGATCTCGCTCGCTGCGGTCGGGGCCAAGCATCTCGACTACTTGGCGCTGGGACACTGGCATAGCGCCGTTCAGTTCTCTCCGCGTGCCTGCTACAGCGGAACTCCGGAAACGACCAAGCACTCCGAGAGGGACAGTGGAAACGTGCTCGTCGTGTCCATCGACCGCCCAGGAGCTGAACCGCAGATAACCCCGGTCCGCGTAGGCCGCCTCAAGTGGCTAGAGGTCGATTACGAGCTCAGCGAGCCTCTGCTCGACAGCTTGGATGGATTGCGCAGCAAGCTGGGTGAACTGTCGGAAGATCCTAGCAATACGTTGGTTAGGCTGAAGCTGACTGGGGTGTCGACAAGCGAGATCCTGTTGACGATTGATGACCTCGTGGACGACCTCAAATCCACATATCTACATGTAGACGTTGACCTGGCGGGTCTCGTGCCTGGCACGGCGGTGGACAAGCTGTACGAGTGGGCACAGACCCGCCCGCTGGCAAGGGCAGTGCTGGCAGACCTCAGGCGCATCCTCTGCCCGCAGGGTTACGACGAAACTGCTGCGACAGAAGAGACCGACGCTGGGAGTCCGATGACAGACCTCGCTTCAGTCGCAGCAGAGGCGAAGCTGCCCGAGGACGAAGACGGACGCATAACTCAGGAGGAAGCTCAGGCCGCTCTGATCGAGATGCTCAAGGCTTTGGAGGGACTCGAGAGATGAGGCTGTTGTCGTTGGAGGTCAAAGGAGCTGCATGCTTCCGCAATCCCATCCGGCTTGGGGAGTTCGATCCCGGCATCAATATCATCTACGGGCCGAACGAGTGTGGAAAGAGCACCCTCATCACCTGTCTCGCAAGAGCGTTTTTCGACAAGTCGAACACTAAGGCTCAGGAGGTCGAAAGCCTCCGGCCATGGGGGACAGCGCTTTCGCCGGAGGTCTCTGTCGAGTTCAGAGCGGGCTCAGGCACCGAAGGCAAGCAATACCGACTGAACAAGGGATTCCTCGACCGCCCGTACACGCAGCTTTTCGAACGGACGAGTGCAGGCTACGAACTCCTCGCAGACGGCGACAAGGCGGAGGAGATCGTTCGAGGGATGTGGAGAAGCTCCGTACCTGCCAGAGGGGCCACCAAGATCGATCACTGGGGTTTGGCCAGGCTGCTGTGGTTTAGGCAGGACCGGGAACGGTTTGATCGTCCGCCTCTCAACGACGAGACTCTTCTGAATGAGCTGCGCCAGACTCTGCAAGTGATGACGATCACGAAAGAGGAAGAGGCGCTGTTTGACCTGCTTGAGGCTGAGCTTGCGAAGATCGTTACGGGCAAGAGAAGGGATTTCGTAAGAAACTCACCCATTGAACAACTTCGCAGGCAGCTAGACGAGTTGACTGCGACCATCGCCTCAGTCGATCAGAGACTTGAGCTTGCTGAGGAGTTGTCGGAAAGGGCTGGATATCTTGAAGCAACGATATCGAAGAGCATCTCGGACAGAGACGCTAAGAAGGCCGAGCTGAGAGAGCTTCAGGACAAAGCGGCGCATGTCAAACAGCTGCGAAACGACCTCAAACTCGCCCAAAGCCAGCTTCAGGCGCTCAAGACGCGCCATACGGCATTGAGAGCAGACAAGGACACTATCAAGAGCGCCAGGGAATCCATAGACAAACTCGACAAAGAACTCGAGTCGATGAAGGCTGACTGCGAGCGATTAGAGAGCGAAGTGGCAGGTGCCGAGAAACGAATAGCCGATAAGGAGAGAGACCAAAGAGACCTGTGGGAGAGACTCCGTGAAGCGAAGTCCAGACTAGAGCGGTGCAGAAGGGTAAAGCAGCTGCGCACGTGGGCTCAGGACATCGAGCAGAAGCGGAGCCTCCTCGACAAGCTCAAGGGCAAGACGAAAGAACTGGGGGAAGTGAAGGCCGATCTTAGCAAGCTGAGTGTCCCGTCAAAGGCCGAGCTGGAGAGGGTAGAGGAACTGAAATCCCAGATCGCAGAGTTGGAGGCAAGGCTGAAAGCGGTCGGGCTGAGCTTCGAGGTCGTAGCCCATGCGGATGTCGTGGTAGATTTCGGCGCGGGAGAAGCAGACGCAGAGTCAGGCGAGGCAGACACAGAGTCGCTAGAGGCGGGCGCTGAGTCAGAAGGAGCCAGCGGAGCAGGCACCACGAGGAGTTGTCTCAAGGCAGGGGAATCGGAGACCTTCCATGCATCGCAAGAGGCGACGCTGAGAGTGCCGGATCTTCTTACTGTGAAGGTCAAGTCCGGCTCCGGCGAGGTCGCATCAGTGCGCAAGGAGCTTCGCAACGCACGGACAGAGATGTCAGATCTCTTGCGCAGGTTCTCGGCGGAGAGTACAGCAGAACTGCACCAGATCGTTGCACGCGCCAGTGGGCTGCGGGATCTCCAGGCACGTCTTCAGAAGGAGATCGCTGAGCTGACTCAAACCGATCGAGCCGATTTGGAGGAGGACATCGCCAAACTGGAAGGCCAGCTCAAGTCGGGACTGGCTAGCGAGAACCTCAGCACCTATGACTTGGCTTCGGTCGATCCGGGGAACGAGGATCAGCTCGCGGAACAGGTTGCTAAGCTGGAGGCAGATGATAGGAGCGTGCAGAAGGAGCTCGACGAGCTCAGGAAGACTGTCGCCGAAGGCCGTGAACGCTGCGCGAGGCTCAGAACGCAGATCCAGGGGCACGAGGAGCTTCGTGAGTATCGCCAGACTAGCATTGGCGACACACTGAAGAACTATGGAGGCGACGAGTCCGCACTTGAAAGGCAGTTCTCAGAAGTATGCATCGAGGTAGACCGTAAGGAGGCCGCGATCAAGGAGCTCATGGATCAGCTTCCGCCGGAGAGCGAGGACCCCGAGAAGCGTGTGGAAGCGCTGCAGATCGAACTGGACAACATCGAGAACGACCTCGAGAGCAAGCGGAGAGAGATGAACCAGATCGAGGGGCGGCTCGAGGAGATGGCTCAGAGTGACGTGTACCTTCAAAAGGCCAAAGCCGAAGAACGACTAGATCTCACGAAGCGCCAGCTCCACCGTGAACTCGTTCGGGCGAGGGCGCTCAGGCTGATACAAGTGCTCTTCGAACGTCATAAGCAGGCGATGTCTACGGGCCTATCCAAGCCGATAGAGGACAAAGTGAGCAAATACTGGGGATCCGTGAGAGATCGCTCGGACGTCAGGGCGAGTCTCGGCACTGACATGGAACTCGCGTTGCTCAACGGATCCGGGGCTAGTGTCGAGCCTGACCTGTTCTCGGCCGGCGCCAGAGAACAGCTGTATGTGATCGCACGTCTTGCTGTGGCAGAGCTCTTGAGCAGCAGAGAGCCACTGATCGTGGTCCTCGACGATGCTTTGGTATTCACAGACTCACATAGGCACGACCGGATGCTCGAGATTGTCAAGCAGCTGTCCGAGAAGATGCAGATCCTGATCTTGACGTCTCATGAGGACCGTTTCCGCGCTCTGCCCGGAAGGCGGTTTGATCTAGCTGAACTGCGAAGTCGATCGCTGTCAGCCTGACCGGATAGGCCAAATGTGGCCGTTGAACCTCGGTTTGATGGTCGCGGCTGAGAAGCTGTAGGGACTCCAGTTACGCGGTCAGCAGAGTGTTGCTGCCTAGGTGTTGTCCTTGTCTTTGACGTGGCCGTCAATCTTTGTATGGCCGCGCTCGTCAAGCCTCGCGACTGTGGAAATGCTTGAGTCGGCTGTGTCTCTGATAGAAACTGCTTTTATGATCGCGTAAGCGATAGCGGCTACCACTACTACGAGGATGACTCCCAGAAAAACAGTCACTGACGACATGTCAATCCACCTTCCGAGTTCAGGTCATGGTCTCGCGTCGTTCCCGCTTGTGCCTATAGGTTTTCGACGGGCGCGGAGTCATTCCTTTATGACTTGGTTACAGCTCCTAAAAAGAATGGTTGACGAGTCTTCGCCGGAGACTCGCTCAGTGGCTGGTCCGGTGACTAAACAGAAGGGGTAGAATCGGTGATTAGAAAAGCCTGACCTGCTTGTCGATATACTGTGAATGCTCGCCCCGCCTGTCTCTTATGTCAGCAAACAGATGAATGCAGCCGCTCTGCAACTCTGGATCGAGACTGATCTCGCAGTGCAGGATCTCTCCGGACCTATCCCAGCGCTGGACAAGCGTAAACGGCGCTCCAGGGTCGTCGGGAAGGTAGCCGTTGATCCTGATGACTATTGTGTTTGGATCGAGGAGGTACCTGCCTCTTTCCTTATCTGTGCGCTGCGCAGGCGTGAACCTGATTCTTATGCGGCGCTCAGACACCATTCTTTCGAGTATGGAGTCGTCATCTTCAGGCTCGAACGGATCGCGGTCCTCATCGAGGTCAGTCACAGGGCGGAGGGTTGAACAGTAGGCGTCACGGGCTTGTCCCATGATGTCGCCGGACGCCGACAGCAGCTTCTCGGCGAAGTTGACCAGGGCTCTGGAGGATTCGGCTCTGCCGCCCAGCACCCCCAGGCGGCTAGGCAGCAGTCTCTTGATCTTGTCCCCCAGATCCAGCTTGATCGACGGATCCCACGGTCCCGGTATGTCCCACTCGAACATCGCCACCGGTCCAGCGAACAGAGCTTCGATCACATCTGGCGTCACCACCCTGCCGATTCGGAAGGCCAGTCTTTGAATCAGCGACTCTTCCTTGGTCTTCACGACAGAAACAGATCGTGCATAGTCAAGCGCCCGGGGTTCAGTGCCGGCTCGTTGTGCGATCTCTTCTCTGGTCAGGGCGAACAGCTCGCCGACCACTCTGTCCACCGACTCTTCAACGTAACGCTGGTTCTTCTCAGAGAACTCCCTGACGACCTGCACAAAGCATGGCTGAATGGCTTTCGCCACAACAAGGCATGATTCGATGCCGTTGATGACGACATCGAAATCCTCCTTGAGTTTGGCAAGATGGCCCGCTGGAATCTTGCTGAAGCCATGCCGCCCAAACGTTGCAGAGACAGCTGAGACCAGGTTGTCGTCGAGTTCAGTGGTCAGGTATACCTTGTTGCGGCCCGGGCTGAGAAGGCCTGTCCTGTCGCTGAACATGATGTGAGCGTCGTGGAGAGTCTCTGTCAAGATATGCTCTGCTTCTCGTTTGGCTCTGAGGATATCAGGATGGAAGCAAGGACTTAGCACCTGATGTGAGTTGGCATAACCGAAGAAGGTGGGCGCCTCGCCCGCGACGGTCTCGCTCTCAACGCTCTTGTAGTGAGTGATCCAGTCAGACAACTGGTGGGTCAGCCACCCGCAGGCGAAGGCAAGCTCCCTTTCGCGAGCGTGCCGCGCGGCCTCACTCGCGCGCCGAAGCCTGTCGAGCGCTTCGGCGATCAGCCTATACCCGAATATGGGGGTTCCGTCAGGCCTGTTCGGGATGTTGTTGTGGGCGTAATCGTAGACAATGATGTTGTACAAGACGTGGTTGGCTGCAATGGCATCGGGGCTATTAGCTGAGTACAGATAGACCTCCGGATTGTGATCAATCGCGTCAACGATTTCCGGGCATCTCGCGAGACCTGGATCGCTCTGGGCCTTGCGGAATGCCCTGTGTGCGATGTATGAGTGCGTCGCCGGTCCCCACATGAAGCACGGCATGACCGGCAGCAGGAGCAATCGGATCAGAATCCGATACAGCCTGGGCAGCATTGCACTCCCCCCGATTGCCGCCTGCTAAGATGTGCCCTTTGGCTGCATGGGAGGCCTGCTCTGCAACTCCTGCCCGTTGAGAATAACCCTTTCTACACCGTGAATCATGTTGGGCAGTCTGCTGAAGAAGTCGAGGGTCATCTCATCTGAGACAACGCCGTTCACCACAAGAACTCTTCCCCCGCAGCGCGCCCCGACTGCGTGGAGCTTGGTCCCCCGTGCCTCTTCCCGGCTGCGCACGATCTCCCAGACGCTGTACACGTTCTCTGCGACCTGGTTCGAAGTGAGGCGGGCGTATGTCCTCAACAGCCAGTCTTGAAAGTCCTGCAAGAGCATTCCGGCAATGGGCGACAGGATGACCACCATGATGCTCAGATCTCTTGCGGTTTGGGACATCGCCAGTAGCACTGCAGCTATCCCGATTGCAGTGCCTACCTCACCGTAGCTCACTCGAAACTCGGCAAACTGTCCGACGGTCAGAACCAGGTACTTGTTTCGACGAGCGGAATACCTCCTCAGCAGCGAAGCCGCAATGCATGCCGCGCCGAACGCCACACCGTACGGCCATACCTCTGTCAGGACGGATGTGAATGACGCATCCTCATAGGTAGGTGGTGCCTCTACAGCGTTCCCTTGAGATGTCACGGCAAGGACAAGCCTGAGGAAGATCCCTAGTGCCCAGGGAAACAGGGAGAGGAGAAAACCAGACACAAAAGCGACCGGGAGCGTGACATAGAGAGGCAGCACTCCTGCCCTGAGCTCACTCAGATGTACCTCTGAGCCTTGACGGGAGAAGGCCCTTTCGATGTCTCCGACCATTGCAATCGACCTCCTCGATTGCTCTGCATCCTATCATACCCATTCTACACCAAACTGAGATTCCCTTTGATATGCAAGGCGCTCAGCCTGACAGAACCGACGATGAAGGAAGCGGTGTCTCGTTGTTGAAATACCGCCGTAGAAACGGCTGGCGGCAAAGTGAATATGCAGGAGGCAGTCGCAATGGGTCAAGGACAGCAGTTGGAAAAGGCGACTCTGGCAGGTGGCTGTTTCTGGTGCACTGAAGCCCTGTTTCGAAGGCTCAAGGGTGTGGAGAAAGTCGAGCCCGGCTACTCAGGAGGGCACACCGAAAACCCCACCTATGAACAGGTTTGCACCGGCACGACCGGCCACGCAGAGGCAGTTCAGATCACCTATGATCCTCAGGTCATCTCCTTCAGGCAGCTTCTCGAAGTGTTCTTCACCGTTCACGATCCCACTACACTCAACCGACAAGGTGAGGATGTCGGCACTCAGTACCGATCTGCTATCTTCTACCACAGCCCCGAACAGAAGGCCATCGCGGAACAGATGATCCGGGAACTGGATCAGTCGGGCCAGTTTGCGTCACCAGTGGTCACGGAGGTGGTGCCATACAGGGCTTTCTACAGGGCTGAGGACTACCATCTCAACTTCTTTGAGAGGAATCCGAATCAGCTCTATTGCCGGGCTATCATACCGCCGAAGCTGGCCAAGCTGAGCAAGAACCACCAGAGCCTCTTGGCGACATAGACTATGCAGGGTTTGGGACCGCTGACATAGAACATGGACACTCGAAATCTTGAATTCAACAGGAGGTTGGAACCATGGACGACAATCTGAAAAGCAGCTTCTCAGCGTTGTTCGACTTCTCCTTCCGCCGCTTCATCACCATCCGAGTGGTCCGTGTCATGTATGTGCTCGCTCTGATTGGCATCAGCTTCGCCACGCTGGGTCTGTTGGTGTCCGCGTTCGAGTCTTCCGCCGGGTTGGGCGTGTTGACCTTGTTCATTGGGGCTCCGATTTTCTTTATCCTTTCGCTGCTAGCGGCTCGAGTGTATCTGGAGTTGATCATGGTCATCTTCCGGATTTCAGAGAATATCTCAGCCATAGCGGAGACGGCAGCGAGTGCCGATCGCAGACCAAAGACCCCCGAGGCGTAGGCAGCCCGGGGGCCAGTGTTCTTGAGGACTAGGAGTCTCGTGCCAACACATCTGTGAAATGGGCGCCTCGGGAAGCACGTTCCCGAGGCGCATACACCTCGGGCCGCACACTCCCGAGGTGTAGATACCTCGGGCTGAATGCTCGAAGGTGTCGGCACTTCTGCTAGAACAAGATGTCGTTACAGTGTGAATGCAGGCTGCGCTGTAGGAGGGGATAATGGCGCAAGATTTTGACAATCGAGACAAGATACCTGGTGGAGTAGATCGACCCTCGGGTGTACAATAGTGGTGGCAGAGTGCGCATTTCTCTGTGGCTTTGTGACCTTCCCTTGAACAGATGATCGGCTCGCCTTGACAACAAATGCAGATCAGATGAGCACTCTCGCCTGGGTGATGTAGTTCGCGCCAGGCAGATTTGGCGTTACGGGTAGATGAGGTACAACTGGAAGGGGAGACCTGCCTTGATACATCGACTACCTGCTCGACGGGCGCTGTGGCTCGTGGCTTCTCTATCCTTCTCTATTCTGCTGGCCGCTTGCTCTGCATCGTTGGCAGCCACTCCACTCGAAGCGCCTTATTACAGCTATATCTATGATTTTTGGTCCTACATGGTGCCAGCCCCTCAGGCGTACTTACCGGACAGAGTGTATGACGGCGACGCCCTTGGCGTCGGACCGCTCAAGGATCCCCTTGATCTGTTCGTGAGTGCCGACCGTCACGTCTATCTCGCAGACACCGGCAACAACCGCATCATCTGCATGGACTCCAACTACAGAGTCACCAAGGTCATCAGCGGGTTTGTCAACAACGGCGTTCAGGATAAGTTCAACAAGCCTGAAGGCGTTTTCGTGACTGCGGCAGGCGAGATCTATGTTGCTGACACAGTAAATGGCCGCGTAGTCGTGCTCGACCGCGAGGGCAACCTGCTGCGGATCGTGGGTCCTCCGGAGCTCAGCGATGAGTACGAAGGCATCGTGTCGGAGGACTTCGTCTACAGGCCCAGGAAGGTGGCAGTCAGTCCCACTCGAGAGATGTATGTCATAGCCCGGGACGTGTTTGATGGATTGATGAAGTACAACGCAGGAGGGAACTTCTCGGGGTTCATCGGTGCTCCGAGAGTTGCCCCTACTCTTTGGGAGAGGTTCTGGGCCTGGATCGCCACGGACGAACAGAGGGAACGAAAAGCCCTTTTCCTGCCAATCGAGTATGTCAACATCGACATAGACTCCAAAGGCATGATCATGGCTGTAGAGCAAGGAACGTCAAAGAAGGAGAGCGTCAAGAGACTGAACCCCGCAGGTGAAGATGTCCTCGTGAGAGCCGGATTCCTGCCGCCGATGGGCGACCCGGCAGACCGATCTACGGGTATATCGGTGTTCGCAGATATCGTGGCACGGGAATTCGGAACCTATACGGTGCTCGACCGTCAATACGGGCGCATATTCACGTACGACTCTCTCGGCAACCTGCTCTATGTCTTCGGCGGCCTGGGCGACTCTGTCGGACTCTTCAGACTTCCTACGGCTATAGACACCTTGGGGTCGGACGTCGTAGTGCTCGACTCGAGCGGCAGCTTCACTGTGTTCAAACCGACCGAATACGGAAAACTCATAACCGCGGCACTGGCGCTGTACAACAGCGGCAGGTACGAAGAAGCGACGGAATACTGGAAAAAGGTCCTCAGGCTCAATGCCAACTACGATATGGCCTATTCCGGAATTGGAAGCGCCCTGTTCCGCCAGGGTGACTATATCGGCGCGATGACCAACTTCAGGCTGGGTCAGAACCGAGCGGGCTATTCCGAAGCGTTTGCCGTGTATAGGCGCGAGGTTGTCGGGCAGCACTTCGGCACCTTCGCGACAGTCGTTGCGATAGTGATAGTGCTTATCTGGGTGTTCGCCAGGGCGAGGGCGCGAGCGTCGAGCCGCCTCGAGCCCGCGGACAGCACTGCGGCTGGCATTTACGGTGCATATTCAGCTCAGCCTCACGCCTTTCACTATCAGGTAGAACACAGGAATCTGCTGATGAAGGACAAGATCCGCGAGACTCTTCGTGCGCTGAGATTCGCGTTCCATGTCCTTGCCCATCCGTTCGACGGCTTCTGGGAGCTCAAGCACGAGAAGAGAGGCAATCTTGCTGCAGCTAACGTCATCCTGCTCTTCGTCGTCGCAACGCTGATTTTCATGCGGCAGTACACGGGCTTTGTGCTCAACAAGAATGACCTGTGGCAGCTGAACGTCATAACGGAAGCGCTGGGAGTAGTGGTGCCGTTCATCCTCTGGTGCGCGGTCAACTGGGCTCTGACCACCCTTATGGAGGGCAAGGGCACATTCCGGGAGATCGTTATCGCTTCTGCGTACTCGCTCCTGCCTCTCATTCTGGTGATCGTTCCGCTGACACTGGTGAGCCACTTCCTGGTGCTTGAGGAGGCTCAGATCTACTACCTGATACTCGTGCTCAGTATGATATGGGCTGGACTGATGCTCTTTATTGGCACGATGATCACGCATGAGTACAGTTTTGCCAAGACGATAGGCACGTCCGTTCTGGTCGTTGCGGGGATAGGAGTGTCGCTGTTCATAATGCTCCTGTTCTCCACGGTGATAAACCATATGATCGTCTTCGCCATCGATATCTACTCTGAAGCCGTGCTTCGGTAGGAAACGGAGGCTTGCATGATGAACTCCATGATTCGCAGGACAGTGCTGGTAGCCATGGCCGTTGTGCTGTGTATCTGCCTGCGGATGTCGTATACTGCGTATGCTGCCGACCCAAAGGGTTACGAGGTCATGGCTGAAAGCGAGAGACTGGCGCTGCTTGTCAACAAGTCGACCACAGAGATTGCGGTCAGAGACAAACTGACCGGCGAGATCTGGTACTCCAACCCGCCTTCAGCAAAGCAGGAGAAGTACCAGCTTAACATCGTCTACTACGATCCTGAAGACAAACGCAAGAGGTATGACAGCTACAAGGATAGCATTCAACACGGGCAGTTCGAGATAGAGCCGATCGAAAACGGAGTGGCCATCACCTACACTCTGGGCCTCGTGTGGAAGGAAGACGATTTCATACCTCTCTCCATCAGCCAGGAACGATTTCAGAGCATGATCCTCGACAAGCTGGACAAGAGCGACCAGTCGTTCATACTCAAGCAGTACGATCTGGTTCAGCTCAGCCGGCTGCCTGAGCCGGACACGTCGGGCACCCTGGGACCAGACAAGCTGTGGGGCAAGTATGAACTCGTCCCGTTGAGCAGCACGATGAACACGACCCAGAAAAACAACCTCGTCTACCTCATGCTGGACCGTATGGTGGATCTGAGGGATGATGTCGATGCCAGGGCGGATGTCAAAGAGGAGTACATGATCAACCTGGTCGACAATCCTACGTACGTTCTCAAATCCAGGATCACTCCCTGGGACAAGGTCGATATGGTCAATCTGTTCAAGTCGATCGGCTACCTTCCCGAGGATGTCGGAGTCGACCAAGAGGCCTACGGCTATCCCGCTCCTGAGAGAAATATCGAGACCTTCGACATCACCATCGAGTACACGCTGGAGGACGATTGTCTCATCGTGACTGTGCCGATGGACCGCGTGCGCTACCCGAAGGACGTGGTCGCCCAGATGGCCTACGTCAAAGGAGCGGAGTCGGTCTTCCAGGGCCAGGTCGGCCGCGGCAACATCTACGAGCACTTCGAACAACAGGTGGGCGGAAATCTGGTCACTTTCCCGCTGTATTCTGTCGACGTCTTGCCTTTCTTCGGTGCTGCGGATAAAGGAACCCAGGGCTATATATTCGTGCCGGACGGCTCAGGTGCTCTGATCGATATCTCTACTCTGAGTGACCGCTCCTATCTCAAGAGAGTATTCGGCAGAGACTACGTGATCCCGCAGCAGACGTCCAGCACAGACATAGTCCAATATGACTCGTCCCAAGGTATTCACCTGCCAGTCTTCGGCCTCAAGAAGAATGACTTGGCGTTCTTTGCTGTGATAGAGAGCGGGGCAGCGTTCGCAAGCGTGTCGGGGCGTGTTGCGGGAAACGCAAACACCTACAGCTCCGTTTCGTCTGAGTATACGCTCATGCCGTTCAGCGTAGTCACGCTGGCCACCACAGCACGCAGTGAGCGGGGCGGAGACAAGTCCATCAATATATACGCCGAGCGTCTTCCAGAGGAAGACATAAGAATCCGGTACGCGTTCCTCGACAGGGATTCAGCAGACTATGTCGGCATGGCAAGGTACTACCAGCAATACCTGGTCGAGAGAGGGATTCTGCAGAGAAGGACCACGGAGGGCGACCCGCCTCTGTTCCTCGACATCCTAGGCGCCATATACACACGGAGGCCTATCATGGGTGTGCCGCTAAACGTGCCTGTGGCGCTGACTACCTTTGACGAGGCCAGACAGATTGTCGATGAGCTGATGGCTGCCGGGGTCAAGGACATCGTGGTCAAGTACTCCGGATGGCTGAAGGGCGGAATTGATCATGACTTCGCAAGTCGAGCTATGACTGAGGACGTCCTTGGAGGCCTGAAAGGACTCACCAGACTTCGCGACTATCTCAGCGAGCGAGGTGTCGAGCTGTATCCAAGTGTCTACCTTCAGTTACTGCCGACGCTGAACACAAGTTCTGTGAACCTGAGGCGGGAGGCGGCCAAAGTGCCCACAGGCCAAGTCGCTGAGACTCACATCCTGTCGCCTCGAAGGCTGGAGATTCTCGTATCGAACTTCCTCAAAGACTATCTCGGCTACGGCATTCCGGGCGTGGCGCTAGACGACCTGGGCTACATCGTGGTATCTGACTATCAGCCTGGCAATATGACTGACCGGGGTCAGGCCGCTCAAATCGTGGAGAGTCAGCTCAAGCGGTTGCGCGAAGAGGCTGGCCTCGATCTCATGACCACGCTCACTAACGTGTATGCTCTGCCATACGCGAAATACATGGTGCACATGTCACTGGAGGCGACCCAGTATCGGTCGGTTGCCGAGAGCGTGCCGTTCATGCAGATGGTTGTCCGAGGCTACAACACCTACGCTGGAACGGCGATAAACGTCTCCGACAACATACGAAAGCTGATCTTGAGATCGATCGAGACCGGCGCGCATCCTCAGTTCAGGTGGTTCTACAGAGAACCTTCCATTATCAAGGACACCACTTTCGCAGACTTGTACTCATGCCACTATCAGTATTGGCTGTCAGAGGCAGTCGACATATACCTCGAACTGAAGGAGTTTCTCAGCAAAGTGAAGGACCAGCGCATAGTCGATCACAAACGGCTGGCTGCAGATGTCTATCAGACCGTCTACGAGAACGGAGTGTCAGTCATAGTCAACTATAGGTCTGACCCGTTTGAGTTCGACGGTGTAGCGATTGACGGTGCCAGCTACAGGGTGATTGAGGGAGGGCAGAGCGGTGCGCACTAAGCGAAGGTTTCGTCTGACGCTCAGACAACGCGACAGCGTCTACGGGTACATCTTCATCTTCCCGTTCATAATCGGGTTCATCCTCTTCATCCTTGCGCCTGTGGTTCAGTCGGTCATCTATAGCCTAAACAGCCTGGCCATGGAAGCTAACGGGGTGAAGATGACATTCGTCGGGTGGGAGAACTACAAGTATGCAACGCTTGTCAACGCCGACTTCGTCCCGCAGCTCCTGTCGACGACCGGTGCTATGCTCAACAAGGTCTTCTGGGTGCTGGTGTTCAGCTTCTTTGCGGCGAACCTCCTCAACCAGAACTTCCGGGGCAGATTGCTGGCACGGACGATCTTCTTCCTTCCGGTGGTCGTGTCTGCCGGAATTGTCCTCAAACTGGATCAGACGGACTACCTCACGGGCGTCGCATACGATACGATCCAGACGGCTCAAAACGTTCCCGGCACCAGCTTCCTCAGCGGACAGATCCTGATGATGTTTCTGATGCAGCTCAGGATCCCTTTGAAGTTCCTTGAGTTCGTTGCAGGCGCAGTCGACATGATACCGGACATCATAAATGCTTCAGGCGTGCAGATCCTGATCTTCCTCGCCGGCCTTCAGTCCATACCGGGTTCGCTGTATGAGGCGTCAGAGGTGGAAGGTGCCACAGCCTGGGAGAATTTCTGGATGATCACCTTCCCAATGCTGAGTCCGTTGATCATCACGAACGTAGTCTACACGATAATTGACTTCTTCATATCTCCGTCTAACGAAGTCATGCAGCTGATCCGCGATACTACGTTCTTCGGCAAGGGATTCGGGGCAAGTTCGGCGATGCTGTGGATCTACTTCGCCACGATCGCGGTCATCCTGGGAATCGTTGTCGGTGCGACATCTAGGTTCGTCTTCTACCACGACCGATAGGTAGCATTGCGCTTGGAGGGGTAAACGTGGTGCATACTGCATCTGATACCAATATCGAGTTGACGCTTAGGTCGATCAAGCAGCGCCGCCGTTCAATCTCTGCGCAAGCCATCGCCATGTCGGTCTTGCGGGCAGTGATTGTGATCGGCATATCGTATGTGATTCTGTTTCCGCTCATCGGCAAGTTCTCGATCTCGATAATGACACGAGCCGACATGTGGGATCAGACTGTCTCGTTCATACCCAAGTACCCGACGCTCAATAACTATAGGCTGGCATATGAGTTCATGAAGTACCCTCAGGCCTTCTTCAACTCATTCAAGCTCGCCCTGATGGTTGCCGGTCTGCAGTTGGCCTCTTGCACTTTCGTTGCGTATGGATTTGCAAGGTTCAACTTCATAGGCAAGGGGTTCTGGTTTGCACTGGTGATCCTGTCTTTGGTAATACCTCCTGAGATGATCGGCACTCCCCTGTACCTCAACTTCCGCTTCTTCACAGCATGGGGGCTCATACCGAGTCCTGGGCTCAATCTGCTCAATACGTTCTGGCCTTACATCGTGACTTCTATTACGGCTACAGGCTTGAGGAATGGGCTCTTCATCTACATGATGAGGCAGTTCTTCATGGGGATGCCAAAAGATCTCGAGGAGGCGGCATACGTCGACGGTGCGGGCCCGTTCCGCACATTCTTCCAGGTGATGGTCCCAGGCGCTATCCCGGGCTTGGTCGTCGTGTTCCTGTTTGCATTCGTGTGGCAGTGGAATGACTACCAGCTCATCACCCTATACATGAAGAACCAGGTAGTCCTGCCTATTTATCTTGATGGATTGGCTTCTGCCGTTCTTGGTGACCAGTGGCAGCGCGCTCCGGAGGAGATCTCTCTGCTCAATAGCGCCGGAGGCTTGATGGTCATCGCTCCGCTCTTGGTGCTCTATGCGGTCCTTCAGAGGCAGTTTGTCGAGAGCGTGGAGCGGACTGGTATCGTCGGCTGAGCGAATAATGCTGCGAGCCTGATCTGCCAACACGAACTCCCGCAGCATGCTGTACAGGCAGCATACAGATGAGAACAGGGGGTGATCGGGCCAGGAGGTCGTTCTTGGCCAAGAGCGGCCTTTGTAGTCGCGCGTCGAAGGGTGACAGTTGGGCATGACCAATGAACAGGGAGGTAAGAGGAGTTCATGAAACACGTGAGGGCTATTCTGGGTTTGTTCCTGGTGGCTGCGCTTCTTTTGGCTCCGGCGTATCTGGTTAGTGCCGATGACTACACCCCTCCGCCGGGAGTCCTGGGTCCCGGTGAGGTCGATTTCGGTGGCGAGACGGTTACACTCGTCGGCATCGACTTCGGAACTGCAAAGTGGGAGTGGGGATCATTCCACGACGTATTCCTGGAGCGCGTAGCCGAGGCGGAGAAGCTGTTCAACTGCAAGATAACGAATATCGCAAGAATCACCGATGCAGAGCTTCTGGCCAGGATACTCGCTGGGGAGTCTACCGCAGACATCGTCTACGGACAGCAACACCGATCGATCGGATACTTCAAGTTGGTATCCGAGGGCATGCTCTTTCCTGTCAGCGACTTCCTGCCTGATGAGTACTACGAGTTCTTGGGCAAAGCCGACGCAGCCGTTGCCAGGAGACTGGCCCATAAAGGCAAGATTTATGGCTTCGGCGTCTACCACGGCGACATCAACCATTCAATGACCATCTGGGCCTACAACAAATCCATGCTCGAGCGCGAGGGACAGCCTGATCCATGGGAGCTCTGGCAAAACGGCGAGTGGACCTATGACGCGTTCGAAAAGATCGCAATTGCAGTGACCCGCGACACAGACGGAGACGGTACCATAGATCAGTGGGGCTCTACTGACATCACTGCGAACCACAGGAACATCATCCGCTTCCTTCCGACCAACGGCGTTGAGGTGGCCAGGGTCGATGAGAACGGAAACATGGTGTTCAACCTGGACAGCCCGGCTGCGATCGAGGCACTGAACATTTACAAGAGATGGCGTGATGCAGGCATATTCACGAACCAGAAGTTCGAGAACGGTCGTGTGGCGTTCAACGGAGCGCACATCGCCGGTCACCGGTTTGCCAAGCAGACTCTGCAGGACGAGTACGGGTTCGTTCCTCCTCCGATGGGGCCGAGCGCGGACAGGTTCTACTATCCGACGTTCGGCTTTGAGATCTCGGTGCTGCCTGCAAACGTGAAGAACCCGCAGGGCCTGGTAGCGCTGCTCAGCTATCTGATCAGACCCGACGACTCATGGGTCGAGGCCAGAGAGCAGGCTCTGATGGACTACGCCGTGACCAAGCGCGAGCACTGGGAGATGTACATGGCCGCTGTTGAGGAGTTCGCCGGTGAAGGCGACATCTTCGACTCTACCGCCCTTTGGGATATGCTCAATGCGCCGATCATGGATGTCATAACCGGCAAGCAGGGCGCAGTTGCGTCGATGGCACAGGTCAAGCCTCAGGCTCAGGCTTGGCTCGATGACCTGTTCGACCAGTAATCTACGGGTGCTCCGGGCGGGGCTTCCGACCGGAGTCTGCGGCCGGCGTGCCGACTGGCGCGCGGCGGGTGCGCAGGGTGTTGGCCCCCACTTGCGCCGATGCGCAGTGGGGGCCACTCATCAATAGCAGTATCTCTGCCTGAACACGCTCGGAGAAGTGCCGATGCTACGTTTGAAGACATAGCCGAAGTACGAGGTGCTTCGGAACCCGCACTGCACTGCAATGTCTGAGATCGACTGGTCCGAGTTGGTCAGGAGCCGTTTGGCCTTCTCGAGCCGCAGCCTTGTGATGTGCTTGTTGGGCGTTATGCCCATCTCAGCGGTGAAGGCTTTGTGGAAGTAGAACGGACTCATCGCAAGGTGTTGGGCGATGGTCTGCAAGTTCAGATCTCCGTCCAGATTGTCATCTATGAACCTGAGCGCCTTTCTTATCATGGCGTAGTGCGGTGAGGGACGCGCAGACTCTCCCTGGTCCCAATAGAGCTGATGGATGATCTGAAGTATGCACGATTTGGTGATGATCCCGGAAACCTCAGTGGGGCTGATCATCTCCTGAAACACTCTGTCAAACAATCGGTAGTAGACTTCAGACGTGGTCGAGTGATACACGGTCGGGAGCGCGTCAAGTATGGGGTTGGAATAGACAGGCTGATAGTCCTTTACAGCCATCGGGTCATAGGATGCAGGATCCTTGTTGCTGTCGCCCAAGAGATCGAAGCACAGGAGGTAGGAGTTGTACGGCATGATGCCCTGCGTGAAGTGCCCGGGCGTCCTGAACAGCACGTCGCCCTTTTGAACCGGGTAGAGCCTGTCGTCGATGTACTGAAACCCCGAACCCTCGAGTATAAGCTCCAGCTCGTAGTCATAGACGTATCGGGGTCTGGCCCTTGCCCCCTTGGGATAGCCGGTGCCTCTGAAGACCGCACATATCAGGGCTCTCGGTGAGATTCTGTCGGTTGGCACGGGAATCGGCGCCGACTGAGCGGGACGTCTCATCGCCACACCCCCAAACCTCGTTCCATCAGCATACATTCTACCACAAGATTATGAAAAAGAGGATACCCGCTGGGCGGCAGGCGGTGCCGGACGCGTCCGGCTGCCGGTTTGGTTAAACATATGGCAGCGGAATCTCAGGGGAGGCGCCCGGAACGCGCAATCAAACGAAGGCCCATCCAGTGGAGAACACAAGATCTTGATACGACAGGCAGGATTATGGTAGAGATCGCAGGCACGGCCGTTATACAATCTAGGTGTGAAGAGGATTCGCGCTCGCCTGCGCCTCGACCTGTTGGGGATGAAGTCCGAGCGCTGCGAGGAGGCAGTGAAGCTCATGCAAGAGCAGACCGAATATGTTGATGCTGCAGACATGAACCTGCTCTGTCCGGAGTGTTCAGGGCAAGGAGCCGCACTGCTGCCTCCCGGAATCGAGAACGAGCAAGTCACCGGCATCAACAAGGAGCCCCCGCACGCGACCTTGATGCCGTATCCGACCCTCGAACAGGCACTGGCAGCGAGGCGGCATGAGTCTTCGTTTTGCCGCACCCTGAACGGCGTGTGGAGATTCCACTGGGCGCCGTCTCCTGCAGAGAGGCCTCTCCAGTTCTACCAGCCTGATTATGATGTCAGCCGTTGGGATGAGATTCCCGTCCCCTCCAATTGGGAGTTGCAGGGCTACGGCACCCCGATCTATACAAACAGCGTCTATCCGTTCCGCATGGACCAGCCTCGAGTGATGGGTGAGCCGGATCCAAATTGGACCACCTACCAGGAGCGGAACCCAGTCGGCAGCTACCGCAGAGACTTCGAGGTGCCGGAGGACTGGGAAGGCCGCACAGTGTTCATCACCTTTGACGGAGTCGACTCCGCGTTTCACATATGGGTGAACGGTCTGTATGTGGGCTACAGCGTGGACAGCCGAACACCCGCGGAGTTCGATGTCACCGAGTACGTGAAGCCGGGGCGGAACGTGCTGGCAGTCGAGGTGTACCGCTTCAGCGCGGGCAGCTACTTAGAGGACCAAGACATGTGGAGACTGAGCGGAATCTTCCGAAACGTCACGCTTTGGAGCGCACCTTTGGTTCACATCAGGGACTTCTTCGTGAAGACTGATCTCGACTCCACATATAGGGACGGAGTGCTGGAAGTCAAACTCAGGGTGAAGAACTACTCACGCCAGCAGTCTGCAGAGAAGACCGTGTCGCTCAGGCTCTACTCACGCGGCTTTACAGCAGTCGACGGGTGCGAGGCTTCGGCTGAGGTTCCATGTCTGAACCCGGGAGAAGAACGCATCGTCGTGCTCACTGCCGGCGTTCAGAATCCTCACAAGTGGACTGCGGAGACGCCATATCTTTACACAGCTGTGCTGGCGCTTCAATCCCCCGGCGGAGTCGAGTCGCCTCAGCCTCCCGGCGAAGTCGACGAATTCATATCGTGCAGGGTTGGGTTTCGAAAGATAGAGATAAAGGGCCGTGTGTTCATGATCAACGGCGTGCCGGTGAAGCTCAAAGGAGTGAACAGGCATGAACACTGGCCGGATACTGGCCACTATGTTAGCGTCGAACGTATGGAGCTGGATCTCAAACTGATAAAGGCCTGCAACTGCAATCATGTGAGAACCAGCCACTATCCCAACGATCCGCGTTGGTATGAGCTGTGCGACGAGTACGGCATCTACCTAACCGACGAGGCAAACATAGAGTCACACGGACACAGATCGCTGGGGAACGTGCTAGGCGATATGCCCAGATGGATTCGAGCGCACAGGGCCCGCATGGCTGCTTGCGTCGAGCGCGACAAGAACCACCCGTCGGTCATTATGTGGTCGCTCGGGAACGAAGCCAGCGGCGGCGCAGGAATGTGGGCTGCTCTTCAGATGGTGAGATTCCTCGACCCGACTCGGCCGGTTCAGTATCAGGGATTCGGGTTCTCGAGGGAGAGACAGAATCCCACGGATTTCGAGAGCCAGATGTACCCGCCTCACGAGGATCTCGAGAGGATAGGGATGATGGATCTCAGGAAACCCTATTACATGATCGAGTTCGCTCACTGCCTCAACAACTCGATGGGAGGTCTTGCTGAGTATCTGGAGATCGTGGACAGGTACGAAGGGCTTGTCGGGGGTGCCATCTGGGAGTGGTGCGATCAGGCGGTCTGGAACCGCTCAAATCCGGACAGACCATTCCTGGCCTATGGAGGCGACTTCGGGGACGCCCCAAACGATGGTCTGTTCTGTCTTGACGGAGTGGTCTTTGCTGACCGCACCCTCTCTCCCAAGTACGTCGAGGTCAGAAAGGCGTTTCAGTGGATCGGGTTCGAGCCGGACGACCTGTCCCGCGGCAGGATCAGAGTCCGGAACAAATACGCGTTTATAGATCTTAATGGTTTCGACATTGTATGGACCGTAAAAGAGGATGGCACTGAAATACAGCGCGGCGCACTGGCCCGGATCGACCTGCCACCCGGAGAGTCTACGGTCATAACGGTGCCATTCAGTCCGATCGACCCCAAGCCTGGCGCCGATTACGTGCTCAGATTGGCGTTCCTGCTCGGAGAGCCGGCACTGTGGGCTGATGCAGGAACCGAGATCGCGGCAGAAGAGTTCGAGCTTCCTCTGGCGGCAGCTCCTGCACCGCCGGTTGTGCTGACACGCTCGTGCGAGATGCATATCGAGCAGTCTGATAGAGCAATTGCAGTGAGGGGCGATTCCTTTGAGGTTTCCTTTGACCGAGTCTGCGGCTCTCTCGACCGGCTTCTGTACGGAGACCTGGAAGTCATAGGGCGCAGCCCCGGGCTTCTCCTTCATCTGTACAGAGCTCCTCACCGGCATGACGACAATTGGGCAAAAACGGAGTGGATCGAGCACGGGCTCAACTCATTGAGGCACAGAGCCATCAGAATCGATGCAGTACAGAAATTGCCAGGAATCGTCATAGTCGATGTCTCCGCCCTCTCCGAAGGGACCAATGGGTTCGCTGTCGATCAGAGAGTCGCCTACACGATCTGCTCAGACGGGACCATCGGCGTGAAGTGGGCACTGGACTTCTCAAAGAGCGGCATCGTGCTGCCACGGATAGGGGTCAGGGCCTTTCTGGACCCGTCTCTTCGGTTCTTCACGTACTACGGCCGGGGGCCGATGGAGAACTACCCGGATCGCAAGCACGGCAGCTATCTGGGTCTGTACCGGAGCACAGTGGAGAAGGAGGTCACGCCCTATTTGGTGCCGATGGAGCTTGGAAACCATGAGGGCGTCAAGTTCGCGGCGCTGACCAGGGACGACGGAGCCGGCCTGCTCATTGCGGCAGACGGCGGTCGATTGTCGGTTTCAGCTCTTCCGTATACAGATGAACAGTTGGAGAGTGCGTCGCACATGCACGAGCTCCGCGGAAGCGACGCGACTGTAGTCTGTGTCAGCGCGAAGACACTCGGCGTCGGCACTGCGGGGTGCGGACCGCGGCCGCTGCCCAAATACATAGTCCGCAGTGAGCCGACTTCCTTCCAGTTGATTCTGAGAAGGATTCCAGTCGGCGCCACCGAACTCGCTGAATTAGCAAGATGTTCTATGCCAGTAGCATGATATCGCTATTTCGAAGACCTCAGTTCGCGTTGGTCCGAGAACGGCAACGGCAGAGGATTTCCATTGAGTCTGATACCCGCAACGCAGCGGCCACGCGCCATTCAACACAGCAAGATATTGAGAGTCTCGACAAGAATCTGGACAGGATTGCGCCAGGAGCAGGTGAATGGTATCAAATAGACGGAAAATACCACCTAAACGGTCCGACCAGGTGAGGAGTTTTTGAGGCAATCCGAGCTTGAAGGAGGTGGAGTCGTACCCGCAGTAGGTCAGAGTTGGTTTGTGGTGTTGGTATCAACGACCGCGGCAACCACTAGGAACGGCGCAAGAATAGGCGCTGAGAGAAGGAGGTAAAGTGGTTATGAAGAGCACCAAACTCGTTCTTACTCTGTTGATGGTCCTGTGCATGTGTGTTACGACAGTGGCCTTTGCCCAGGATGACTACACACCACCGCCGGGAGTTCCTGGACCTGGTGAGGTCGACCTCGGTGGTGCGACGGTCACCCTCATTGGACTGAACCTCGACACGAGGTCAATCTGGGAGTGGGGCGCATTCTGGGACACCTTCTTCGAGCGTATGGAGGAGGCGAAGACGCTCTTTAACTGCAACTTCGCGTACATCCATGGAGGCAACTACTCTGACCACGTTTTGAACAGGATTCTTGCAGGCGAATCCAGCTACGACATAATCATCAACAGGCAGGCCCGTGAGTTCGGCTACTGGAAGCTCGTTCAGGACGGAATGCTGTTCCCTGTGAGCGACATTCTTCCTTCGGAGTACTTCGAGTCGCTGGGTATCGCTGACCGCAACGCCACCGAGAAGCTCCAGCACAAGGGCAAGCTGTACGGGTTCGGAACACTGACCGCCAACATCAACAACTCCATGGAGATCTGGGCGTATAACAAAACGATGCTGGAGAGAGAGGGCCAGCCCGATCCGTACGAGCTGTGGAAGAACGGCGAGTGGACCTACGAGGCGTTTGAGAAGATCGCTAAGGCCGTCACTCGTGACACCGACGGCGATGGCGTCATCGACCAGTGGGGCGCTCCGGACTTCTTTGGCAACGGCACGGCCGTGATCAGGACCCTGCCTTGGAACGGCATAGAGATCACCAAGATCGACGAGAACGGCAAGGTCGTCTTCGCTCTTGACAGCCCGGTGGCCATCGAGACGATAAACCTCTTCAAGAGATGGCGTCTCGACGAGCAGATGCTGGGCGTCGGCGTGTCAGGTGTGAGCTTCCAGAACGGCGACTTCGCATTCGACAAGGCGCACGCAATGGGCTTCAGATACGCCAAGCAGAGCATGCAGGATGAGTGGGCCTTTATACCGCCTCCGAAGTTCCCGGATGTCGACCGCGTCTATCATCCGACCTTCACGTGGCGCACGAACTTCATTCCGGCGAACTCCAAGGATCCGCTGGGACTCATAGCCGTGTGGAGCTACCTGGTGCGTCCGGATGACTACCTGGTTGAGGAGCACATTGCTGCGCTAATGAGGGACGCGATTCCGGCGAACAGAGAGTCCTGGGAAGTCTATGAGGTAGCGATCGAGACGTTCCAGGGTGAGGGCGATCACTTCGAGGGCACGGCTCTGTGGTCCGAGATCGTGGCTCCAGCGCTCACTTCCGTCATCACCGGCGAAAAGGGAGCCGCAGCTGCGATGGCTGAGATCAAGCCTCAGGCTCAGGCTTTCTTGGACGACCTCTTCGGACAATGAGACACGGGGATGGCTGCGATATGCGGGCCTCTTGACGGTCAGACTCCATGATGGCCGACTCGTCCAGGCCTCGCAGTCGCAGCGTGACAGTGACATCGATACAGATGTGATGTAAGCGGACGGCCTCCATTTGCACGCGGTTGTTGTGCAGGTGGGGGCCGTTCTGCTAGTGGAGAGCGCAAGATTCTCGCGGCGAAAGAAGGAAAAACGCATCCCGCGTCCAATAGTATCAGTGTGGAAAGCGGTTTCTGTCCGGCGGCCGTGCGCAACGAGTCGGCGGCAACGCCCTGAGCTTGGTTCCGTGAGAGAAACGGCCGGCAGGTCTGCGATCCGCTGCATACAGTAGTTTATCAGGCGATTCATAGGGTTTCCCTGTGGTCGCCGTGAGTCCTCTCTTCGTTCGAGACGAAGCATCGTATAGACAGAGCTCCATGTTCATCGAGCCAGAAACCGTTTTCGTTTGACGGGTAGCCCAGTCAGAGGGGGAAAGGTCTGTGGCCGGTGAGGTTGTGTCTCTATGCAAGGCATACGAGCGCTTTTTCCCGATCGGGTCCGCTGTCTCCGCAAGGTCCATACGTACTCACAGGGACCTTCTCCTCAAGCATTTCTCCAGCATTACTCCATCCAATGAAATGAAGTTTTCCTCGGTCCACCCAACTGAGAGCGCGTTTCAGTTTCTGTTTTCGGACAGCATCGCCGATTTTGCTCAGGCGAACGGAATGCTTCTGCGAGGGCATGTACTGGTCTGGCATCAGCAGACTCCTCAGTGGGTGTTCGAGCAGGCGGACGGATCGCCGGCGTCGAGGGACCTTCTCCTCGACCGGATGAGAGAGCACATACATACGCTGGTGTCTCGCTACAGAGGCAAGGCCTATTGCTGGGACGTCCTCAACGAGGCGGTTGACGACAAAGGGACTGACTACCTGCGTCGCACCAAGTGGCTTGAGATCATCGGACCAGACTACATAGAAAAGGCGTTTCAATACGCACACGACGCCGATCCCGATGCCCTTCTCTTCTACAACGACTACAACGAAGTAGCTCCAGAGAAACGGAAGAAGATCATAAGACTTGTCACCGAGCTGAGAGCCAAGGACGTGCCGATCCACGGCATCGGCTTGCAGGGGCATTGGAGCATACACAGTCCTTCTATCGATGCGATAGACGAGGCCCTCGAGGAGTACGCCTCTCTCGGGCTGCCTCTTCAGATAACTGAGCTCGACATATCGGTTTTTTCCTTTGCCGACCTTCGAACCGATTTGATGGCGCCCACTGACGAGATGATGAAGCTTCAGGCCGAGAAGTACGAGAAGGTATTCGAGCTGTTCCGCAGGTATCGAGACGTCATAACCGGAGTTACCCTCTGGGGTACGGCCGATGACCACTCATGGCGACACAACTTCCCAGTGAGAGGCAGAAGAGACTGGCCTCTGCTGTTTGATTTCGACCACCAGCCGAAAGAGAGTTTCTTCCGGGTGGTCAACTTCTAGGTCAACATCTCGGTAGCTGGCCCAGTCACTCGACTGCACCGTACGGAGATGTGTTTGCTGTATGTCTCCGCGATCGGATCTTTGTCCGAAGGGAGGGGTAGCGCTACTCAGAAGACCAGCAAAGTATCTTTGGGTTCCAGTGTGTCGTGTTTCAGTCAGCACAGTCACAAACAGAGCACTAGCATGTCAGAATAAGGAGGTCTGGTAGCAATGAGACCCAAGCTGAGCTTCTTGTTGGTACTAGTACTGGCGCTGTCGCTGGTATCCGTCTCGGCGCTGGCGGCTGAGTTCACGTCGGACCGGGCTGCATTCGGCGACATCGACTTCGGCGGCGCCACAGTCACAGTTGTTGCCCACTTTGACAACCTCGCGCGCTTCAAGGAAGGCGGAGCTGAGGCCGGCAAGCTCGAAGAGGCAAAGAAGCTGTTCAACATCGGCGACATCGTTATGCTTCAGGTCGGCTGGGGCGAGGTGGGTGAGACCTGCCTGAACAGGTACATGTCAGGAGAGTCCACGTGGGATCTCTGGAGACTGCCTCACGCTTACTTCTTCGATCTCGCAACCAAGGGTGCGTTCTTCGATGTGGGCAAGATCCTGCCTGAGAGCTACTTCGACAGCATGCCCAGGATTACTGCTGAGAAGGACGCGGCGATCACCCCCGGTCTTGGAGCTTCTCGGTTCCACTTCTCGATAGGAGTTCCTGACGACTACGGTCATTCGCTCTTCGTGTGCTTCAACAAGGATATGTTTGAGAGAGAAGGCTTGCCTGATCCATACGAGCTCTATGAGCAGGGCCTCTGGAACTGGGATACTGTTGAGGATCTG
>JAAYAB010000125.1 GCA_012719595.1 Bacillota bacterium | reverse complement strand
AGGCAACAGGTTTGCCGCGAGAACTAGGCAATAGGTTTGCCACGAGGACGAGGCAACAGGTTTGCCGCGAGAGGGAGGCAATAGGTTCGCCAGCAAGGCGAGAGAATAGGCTTATTGCCCGGGCGTTGGATTTGACTCAGCGTGTGAGGAGTCCCGAGTGTTTCTCGGGTCTCCTCATTGTGTTGTGAAGGCGTCCGCACATCGCCGCAGCGTGTGCCTTGTGAACTATCGGTTGTGAACTCCGGCCGGCGTTTGGCGTCGCGAGAGACGGCCGTCAACTGCGGTAGCAGCCCCGCGCGACAGCGAGAACTCGACTGACCGCGACCCGGCCTCCGCATGGCAGCCAGCGTTCGGGTGATTATGGGTTCGCAAGAGGATTTCCTTGCCGTTTTGTTGTATGGTGAAATAGATCACGCATTCTAGGGGGTCACAGCATGTCGCTGACATCTGACCGGAAACGCCGTATTGAGCAGTACATAGCCGCACTCAAGAGGCGACTGATTACGCGAGTTGCACCGATAGAACTAGAGATGGCTGCCACCCTTGAGCACCTTTCGCCAGAGGCCGCCTCTAGTCTGCCCTTCTCTCCCTGCCCACCAGGCACGCATTGGGGAGCGGAGTGGGAGTACGGCTGGTTCCGGGGAACGGCGGTACTGCCGTCAGGCGTCGAAGGACGCCGCGTCGAATTCCTTTACCAGGGCGGCGAGTCCGTAGTATGGGTCAATGGGCGCCTAGCCGGAGGCATTAACCAGTTCCACCACACAGTCTTGCTCAGCGAGAAGGCTAGACCGGGAGAGAAGTTTGACATCCTAGTCGAAACATACGCCGGCCACGGGAAAGTGACCGCCTCCTACGGCCCTGTCAATCCAGGCGAGCAGGTGCTCCCGCCGGTCCCGTCGCAGCAGCGCGTCTTCTCAGAGGCCTCCATCGTGATCTGGGACGAAGAAGGCTATCAGCTCTACATGGACATGCTCACGCTCTTTGATGCCGCGGGCGCAATGGATCCGAACTCGCTGAGGCGGCACAAAGTCGAGAAGGCGCTCCTTGATGTGACCTTCATTATTGACCTCGAGGACGACCTGTCGTCATTCGGCGAGAGTGTCAGACGGGCGCGGGCGTTCCTTGCTCCGACCCTTGCAGCGGTCAACGGTTCAACTACCCCCGAGATGTACTGCGTCGGACACGCTCACATCGATGTCGCTTGGTTGTGGCCACTGGCCCAAACCATTCGCAAGGCAGCTGCTACCTTCTCGACAGCCACAGAGTTGATGAAGCAGTATCCGGACTACCGATTCGTGCAGAGCCAGCCTGTGTTGTACGCGTACATGAAGGAGCACTATCCAGGCCTGTATGAGGAGATCAAGCGGGCTGTCAAGGCCAGTCAATGGGTCGTCGACGGAGGCATGTGGGTTGAGTGCGATACCAATCTTCCGTGTGGCGAGTCTTTGGTCAGGCAATTCCTCTACGGAAAGAGGTTCATGCGAGAGGAGTTCGGGGTGGACAGCAAGGTTGCGTGGCTGCCCGACGTCTTTGGGTACTCCGGAGCATTTCCCCAGATCATGAAGGGATGCGGTGTCAAGTACTTCTCTACGCACAAGATCTTCTGGAACTACCACGGCGGGACAACCTTCCCATATGACACGTTTGTCTGGGAAGGGATCGACGGGACCACCGTGCTGGCACATCTTCATCGAGATTACAACGCTCAAACAGGGCCGTCTCACCTAATCGAACGGTGGAACAAGGCGCTGAGAAAGGACGAGACCGACCTGTTCCTGTATCCATTCGGCTGGGGAGATGGAGGTGGCGGCCCGACTCGCGATCACCTGGAGTTCCTGAGGAGGCTTGGCAACTTCGAGGGCGTCCCGAAGACACGCCAGACATCTCTCGAGGAGTTCTTCAGGGAGCTCGAAAGCAGAGGTCTGCCTGAGGCTCGATACGTAGGCGAGCTGTACTTCGAGGCTCATAGGGGCGTCTACACGTCTCAAGCCAAGACGAAGTGGGGCAACCGGAAGAGCGAGTTCGCACTGAGAGATGCTGAGCTATGGAGCACTGCGGCGTGCATCGCAAACGGCCTGGAGTATCCCTTCGAGGCACTTGAGCGTGCTTGGAAGCAGGTGCTGCTGAATCAGTTCCACGACATAATCCCTGGTTCGTCCATTGGCCGGGTGTATGAGGAAGCTAACGCAGGGTACGAGCGGGTGATCGAACAAGCGTCCCGACTCTCTGCGGCTTCGAGGGCAACGTTCCTGAATGCGTCCGAGAAGGCGTTTACCGTATGGAACTCGCTGCCTTGGACCAGGTCAGTCTGGGCGGAACTGCCCGTCGATGCAGGGAAAGTGACAGACGCAAGCGGAAACGTTCTGCCAGCCCAGGAGATCGCTACTCGGAAAGGCAAGGCGCTGTTGGTCCGAGTGCCGGACGTTCCATCCTGCGGTGCTCGATCAATCTATGCTTCGTCGCCTCTCGGCGCATCACCCGCGTGTGGTTCGGAGACCAGTGCATCACCCGCGTGTTGTCCGGAGACCAGTGCTTCACCCGCGTGTGCGCAGTCGCCCTGCTGTGCCTCCCAGCCGACCTGTGCGCCCTCTTCGTGCGGGCCCTCGGCAGGCGGAGCTTCTGCGAGACTAGACGGGAATACTGGGCAATATATTCTAGAGAACGAGTCCTTGAGGCTTTGCGTCAATAGCTGCGGAGAGATTACATCTCTGTTTGACAAAGACGCGTGCAGAGAGCTTGTCATGGATGGACACGCTCTCAACCGTCTGGAGCTTTACCAGGATCAGCCGGTCGACTTCGAGGCGTGGGACATAGACATCTCGTACAGAGAGAAGCCAATCGAACTCGGTCGATGCGGCAAGGCCCAGCTGGTGACGTGCGGACCTCTCGAGGTCAGGCTGAGAATCGAGAGGAAGATCCACAATTCCTCACTGGTGCAGGATATCGTCATGAGGTCCGGTGAACGCAGAGTCGATTTTGAGACGGAAGTCGACTGGGACGAGGTGCACAAGCTTCTGAAGGTCGCCTTCCCTGTGGATGTTCGTTCGACCGATGTGAGATATGAGGTTCAATTCGGCCACCTGAAGCGCTCTCGCAACCACAACACAGACTTCGAGAAGGCGAGATTCGAGGTGAGCGGGCACAAGTGGATGGATGTGTCTGAGCCTGAATACGGATTCGCCATTCTCAACGACTGCAAGTATGGATGGGATGTGCTAGACGGCATTCCCAAGCTGACTCTGTTGCGGGCGCCCGTGGCTCCGGATCCTCATGCCGACGTGGGTCACCACGTATTCACATACGCGATCTACCCGCACAATGAGGCGTTCGGCGCGGGAGTCATCCGCCAGGGATATGAACTGAACTCGCCGGCCTCGGTTGATCGCGGTGAGCTTCGTCAAGGAGACTGCCAACCGCTAGTGACTGTGTCCGAGCCGAACGTGGTTGTGGAGACTGTCAAGAGGTCCGAGAACGGAAAATCAGTGATAGTGCGGGCATACGAGGCAACGGGTCAGCGCACTGCGTGTGCGCTCGACTTCGGGTTCGAGATTGCCGGTGCTTCGCTCTGCAATCTGATCGAAGAAGAACTACAGGAAGAGGCGCGGTCGGTTGCCATCTCCGGGCAGCGAGTGGAGCTCGTGTTCAGGCCGTTTGAGGTCAAGACTCTGAGAGTCGAAACCCGATAGAAAAGCGCCTGATAAGGGCCAACTTGGGCCAGGACGCCGTCTGGCCGGAGTCCGCTTTGACCGCCATGCAGCCCGGCCAGGATGACCTGGACCCACATTCACCAAAACGCGCCTGCAGGAGATGACGGTGGCCTGCGGCAGAGGGACGGTTATAGGATGGATCTCAAGATAGGAGATGTCTATCACGGATTTCGCCTGACTGATGAGAGGGAGATCAAGGAGATCAACTCCGTTGCACGGCTGTTCACGCACGAGCGAAGCGGCGCCCGCCTCCTCAGCCTCTCGAATGACGATGACAACAAGGTGTTTGCGATCTCGTTCAGAACGCCGCCGAGAGACAGCACGGGGCTTCCTCACATATTGGAGCACTCTGTGCTCTGTGGATCGCGCAAGTTCCCTGTCAAGGAACCGTTCGTGGAGCTTATCAAGGGGTCGCTCAATACGTTCCTGAACGCTTTCACTTACCCGGACAAGACGATGTATCCAGTCGCCAGCAGGAACGAGAAAGACTTCCGCAATCTCATGGACGTCTATCTGGATGCGGTCTTCCATCCGAGGATCTATGACAAGCCTGAGATTCTAATGCAGGAAGGCTGGCACTACGAAATCGAGAAGCGCGATGACCCTATCACGTATCGCGGGGTAGTCTACAACGAGATGAAGGGGGCATTTTCGTCCCCGGATCAGGTGCTGTTCAGAAAGATCCAGGAGTCTCTCTTTCCCGACACTCCATACGGGGTTGAATCGGGCGGAGACCCCGAGGTCATCCCGACGCTCACACAAGAGCAATTCGTGGACTTCCATCGCACGTACTACCATCCGTCCAACAGCTTCATATTCCTGTATGGAGACTCGGACATCCGCTCTCACCTTGAGTTCATAGACCAGGAGTATTTGCGGCACTTCGAGCGGATTGATGTCGCTTCAGAGATCCCGCTGCAGAGGCCCTTTGCTGAACCCAGCGAGCTTACAGTGGAGTATCCGATTGCTGAAGGCGAAAAGGAGTCGGACAAGACCTTCTTGAGCCTCAACTTCTGTGCAGGAAGCTCGCTCGACGCAGAGTCGTGCCTTGCGCTCAGCATACTGGAGCATCTGCTGCTCGAGACGCCGGCGGCTCCCCTCAAGAAAGCCTTGCTGGAGGCGCAGATAGGGAAGGATGTCTTCGGCTTCTTCGAGAGTGACATCTTGCAGCCTGTGTTCAGCATCGTAGTCCGGAACTCAGAAGAGGACAGAAAGCAGGAGTTCCAGGATATCGTGTTCAAGACGCTTCGTACGCTGGCAAGAGACGGGATTGACAAGAAGCTGATTGAAGCCTCGGTAAACACGCACGAGTTCTCCCTGAGAGAAGCTGACTTCCGTGGGCGACCGAAAGGGCTCTTCTACTGCGTCAAGCTCATGAGTTCGTGGCTGTACGACGCAGATCCTACGCTGCACTTGCAGTATGAGCCTCTTCTCGAACGCATCAAGTCGGCATTCACAACCGACTACTTCGAGCGCTTGATAGACCGATACCTGCTCAACAACAGCCACAGGTCCCTGCTGGTTGTGAAGCCCAAGCCCGGCTTGGCTGACGAGAGGGACGAGAAGGTCAGGAAGCGGCTGGCGGAGTTCAAGGCGAGTCTGTCCGAAGAAGAAATCGACAAGCTGATAGAGCAGACCGAGAGGCTGCGCAAGATGCAGCAGGAACCGGATCCGCCGGAAGCGTTGGCTACCATACCTGTGCTTTCGTTGGCGGATATAGAGAAGAAAGCCGAGCAGCTCCCTCTGGAGCAGAGAGAAGAGGGCGACGTGACCGTTCTGACTCACCCGATGTTCACCAACAAGATAGTCTACGCCAATCTCTTCTTTGACACGTCTGCCGTGCCGCAGAATCTCCTCCCGTATATCCCCCTGCTCACGAGAGTCGTGGGAAAGGTGAGCACTGAGAACTACGGGTATGAGGATCTGGCAAACGAGATCAACATCCACACGGGCGGCATCGCGGCTACTGCACAGGCGTTTGCTCATGCGGACACGGACGAGCAATACTTCCCGAAGCTCATCGTGAAGTCCAAGGCGCTGGTTGAAAGATCGGCGAAGCTGTTTGAGCTTCTTGAGGAGCTCCTGCTGCGAACGAGGTTCGACGAGGAGCGGAGGCTTCGAGAGGTCATACAGGAAACGAAGTCGCGAGAAGAGATGGGGATCTTCGATCGCGGTCATCAGATTGCGACACAGCGTGTCACATCATATTTCTCTCCCTTCGGGAGATACACGGAGATCATCCGGGGGCTCTCCTTCTACAGATTCGTGGCAGACCTCGAGAAGGACTTCGACAGCAGGGCCGAAGAGATCAAGGAAAACCTCAGAACCGTTGCCCGGCTTGTCTTTGACCGCAGCAACCTCCTGGTGAGCATAGTATCGTCGGATGAGGACTATGGGAAGGTGCGGCCTCATTTGTCTAGAGTCATTGAGGGGCTGCCCTTGCACAACCTAGAGCGGCACGAGTACAGCTTTGACCTGCGCCCGCTGAACGAAGGGCTGCTGACCCCGGGCGACGTTCAATATGTCGCAAAGGGATACAACTTCAGGCGCCTGGGGCACTCGTACAGCGGAGCAATGCAGGTGTTGAGGACAGTTGCAGGGCTCGACTACCTCTGGAACAAGGTTAGGGTCCAGGGCGGAGCGTATGGATGCTCTGCCAATTTCTCGAGGAATGGTAACGTCGCTTTCAGTTCGTATCGCGATCCGAACCTCGCGGAGACGCTAGCAGTCTACGATGCTGCTCCTGAGTACATCAGACAGTTTGTAGCCGACGACAGAGAGATGACGAAGTACATAATCGGCACAATCAGCCAGATGGACATCCCACTGACCCCGTCCATGAAGGGCGAGCAGGCCGCCTCGCGGTTCATCAGCGGGCT
>JAAYAB010000124.1 GCA_012719595.1 Bacillota bacterium | reverse complement strand
GCGGTGCTGCCGTCTGGCGGTCGTACTGATTGGCAAAGGAGAGGTGCAGGTGAAGGCCACTGGGATTGTCAGGCGCATAGACGATCTGGGCAGAGTGGTGATACCTAAGGAGATTCGACGTAACCTGCGGATTCGCGAGGGGGATCCGCTTGAGATATACGTTGATCGAGAAGGCGAGGTAATTCTCAAGAAGTACTCCTCCATAGGCGAACTGGGGGAGTTTGCGCAGGAGTACGCCGACTCGCTGTTTGAGGCTACCGGGCATACAGCATTTATCAGTGATCGCGATGTCATAGTATCGGTCGCCGGGACTGGGGTGTCGAAGAGAGACTACGTGGACAGACCGATAGCCCCAGTGCTGGAGAAGGCCATGGACAGCCGGCGGTCAGCGATCTACAACCGGCCTGACGACGATAGAAGGTGCAGGGAATGCGCGGTCAGGGAAGATGACGACGCAGAGTACACCGCCGAGGTGATCGCGCCCATAGTCGCTGGCGGTGACCCGATCGGGGCAGTGGTCCTGGCATCGAGCGACCCCAATGTCAGAATGGGCACGCTGGAACTCAAACTCGCGGAGACGGCAGCGGGCTTCCTCGCTAGACAGATGGAACAGTAGAAGAATACGTGCAGCGCTGGGACTCGACGCTCAGCACGTGATCGCACAGAGGCGCCATCAATTCGATGGCGCTTTTCTTATGCCACCGAACTGCGCCCCTCTCAAAGACTCTGCTGCTTTATCACGGAACCGCGTGTCTCCCTAGGGCCTTTGCAGCCTTGACCCGCACGGCTTGAAAAAGGCAGGAGGTAGGCATATACTTGTAACAGAGCCGCAGCCAAGGCGTTGCAGAGTCGTCGGAGGTGTAAGAGTGCTCGATGTCCGGTCTGCGGTGCGAGGGGCGGTCATCGCAGCGGTATACGTTGCCCTATGCGCCGGACTCCCTTGGATCAGCTATGGGATGGTTCAATTCAGAGTCGCCGAAGCTCTGACCGTGCTTCCGATCCTGTACGTCGAGGCTGTTCCCGGCCTGTTCGTCGGCTGCTTGTTGGCAAATGTTATCGGCGGTTTCGGAGTGTGGGACATCTTCGGCGGCAGCTTAGTAACGCTTACTGCCGCACTCGTTACATACAGGTTCCGCACCTCTTTTATCGCATATCTGTCTCCGGTAGTGTTCAATAGTCTTCTCGTAAGCGCATATCTGACCTTTGTAGTCGGCGGTGCGCCGTACTACGCCTGGGCTGCCTGGATTTTCTTGGGAGAAGCGACTGTGGTCTTCGGTCTCGGAGTACCTCTGATTCGTGCACTGAGGTGGCTGCCCGGTGCACGCAAGTGAGTGGAGGTTTTGCTGATGGATCGGAAGATCTTTGGCGTCCTGATCGTCATGGTGGGCGTGATACTGCTGCTCGAAAACGTTGGCCCAGGTGTCGGCATCCGCGATATCAGTTTCGCAAGGCTGTGGCCGGTCGTTCTCATAGTCTACGGTGCCGCAGCGATGTTGCGAAACAGGCGTGACAGTTCGGACTTGTTTGTTGGAGGACTCATAGCTCTCCTGGGCGTAATCTTCCTGGCAGAGACGATGTTCGGCATCGATCTATGGGCGCAAGTGGGAAGAGTGGCGAGGAACCTGTGGCCTGTGGCACTGATCGCGTTCGGAGCATATCTGATGCTGCGCGGCAAAGAGTAGGACTTGAACATAACCGGGGGTGAGTGTTGAATTGGCGACAAAGAGAGAGCAACAACTGCAGGTAATGATCGACACTGGGATAGTGGCGGTGATCAGAGCGAGCAGCTCAGCCGAACTGATGGATGTCATCGCTGCTCTCAAAGCGGGCGGAGTCAGGGCGATCGAAGTGACAATGACTACGCCGAACGCGCTCGACGTCATCAAGGCAACATCTGAGCGTTTCGGTAGCGACGTCCTCGTCGGAGTCGGTTCAGTGCTTGACGCCGAGACAGCGAGGATGGCCATTCTGGCAGGCGCGCAGTTCGTCGTAGGCCCTATACTCAATCTGGACATGATACGCCTGTGCAACCGGTATGACAAAGTCGTAGTGCCAGGCGCCTTTACTCCTACAGAGATACTCACTGCTTGGGAAGCGGGCGCAGACGTGGTCAAGGTCTTCCCTGCCACGAAGCTCGGCCCCTCCTTCTTCAAGGATGTACTCGGGCCTCTGCCTCAGGTGAGACTGACTCCGACCGGAGGAGTTACCATTGAGACGGCACCGGAGTTCATCAAGGCGGGAGCAGTATTTGTCGGTGCGGGAACCGCACTCGTCGACAAGAAGGCAGTGGCAGAGAGGCGGTTCGACGTCATTACCGAGACTGCGGAGCGCTTTATCGCAGCGATCAAGTCCGCCCGCTCTTAGGCGCAGGCGATCGGAGGGATGTCCGAAATGAGTGGCAAGTACAGGTTTGGGATCATCGGATGCGGAGTCATATACGGAGCTCATGCTGGAGCTATTGCTGCGCTTGAGAACGCCGAGCTGGTAGCGATTGCGGACATTGTGGAGGAAAAGGCGAGGAAGGCGGCTGCAGAGCGGTCGCACGGCGCCAATCCGCAGATCTACACCGACTACCGCGAGATGCTCAAGCGCGATGACATCGACATCGTCTCCGTGTGCACTCCGAGCGGGATGCATGCAGACATGGCCTGCGACGTGATGAATGCAGGCAAGCATGTGATCGTGGAAAAACCCATGGATGTGACTCTGAAGGCCTGCGACAAGTTCATCGAGACGTGGAAGAAGACGGGCAAGAAAGCCACGGTGATTTCACAGCACAGGTTTGCTGAAGGCGTACAGGCCCTCAAGGCGGCCATAGACGCAGGCAAGTTTGGGAAGATCGCACTGGTGGATTCATACACCAAGTGGTATAGAAGTCACGAATACTACAAGAGCGGGGACTGGCGCGCGACGTGGGAACTGGACGGCGGCGGCGCACTGATGAACCAGTCGGTGCACTATGTCGACCTAATGCAGTGGATGGCCGGCGATGTGGATTATCTCTTCGGCAACTGCGCGAATGTCTGGCATGACATCCCTGTCGAAGACACTGCGAGCGCAACCATTCGGTTCAAGAACGGTGCGATCGGCACTCTGGAAGGGACGACAGCCGCAAACCCTGGCCTGTCTCAGCAGCTCGAAGTGATGGGCGAGTTCGGCACGGTTTCGATAGTCGGCAGCCAGATTCATGTATGGGAGTTCGTGAATGACGAGTCCAAGGGCCAAGGGAAGCCTCAGGATGCCTCGAGCGGATCGGGAGGAGCGTCGGATCCCACGGCGATCAGGATGGACCTGCACACGAGGCAGTACAAGAACTTCCTGGACGCACTTGACGCAGGAACCGATCCTCTCATAACGCCTGTGGAAGCGCGCAAGCCAGTTGAGATCATCCTTGCCGTCTATCACTCTGCGAGAACCGGTCAACCGGTGAAGTTCCCGCTTGACCCCGAAGTCACGTTTGTGGGGACCAGATTCTAGGAGGGATTCGAATGGTGACGCTCAGCGCTTTCGCAGATGAAGTGTCGTCCGACCTCAAGGAACAGATGGACATCCTTGAGGCGGAGGGCGTGAAGTATATTGAGCTGAGGGGCGTGTGGGGCAAGAACGTGAAGGACCTCACTGACGAAGAGGTCTCTGAGATCCGGGCTGCCACTTCGGCAAGGGGATTCGGCATCTCAGCGATTGGGTCGCCTATCGGCAAGTTCGGCATCAACGACGACTTCCACGCTCACCTTCAGGATTTCCTCAGGTGCGTCGACATAGCGAAGGCGCTCAATGCCAAGTTCATACGCATCTTCTCCTTCTACATACCGAAGGGCGAGGATCCAGCTAAGTATAGGGCAGATGTGATGGGCAAACTCAAGATAATGAGAGATATCGCCAGACAGGAGGGTGTCAAGCTCGCCCACGAGAATGAGAAGCACATCTACGGCGATACGGGCGACCGCTGTGCGGATATCATGCACGAGCTTTTCTCCGATGACTTCTGCGCGATCTTCGATCCGGCCAACTTCGTGCAGTGCGGCCAGAGGCCCTACGAAGATGCGTTCGTGAAGCTGAAGGGGTTCGTTCGGTACTGCCACATCAAGGACGCCATGCTGGAGGATGGCAGGGTTGTTCCCGCGGGCGAAGGAGACGGAGATGTCAAGCGAGTGCTTTCGGAGCTAATCGGATCGGGATATTCCGGCTTCCTGTCGCTGGAGCCTCATCTGAGTGTGGCAGAGCAGTCCTACGGCAGGACCAACCCTGAGCTTTTCTCCACTGCCGCAAAGGCGCTCAAGAGGATATTGAACGAAATCGGAGCGGCTTACAGATAGCCGCTCGTTTTGTCAAGCACGGACGGGGGCTGATCCATGGATAGCGACAGAGTCTACGATATTGCCGTTGTGGGAGCAGGGCCGGCAGGACTCTCCGCAGCCATCAACGCAGTGATCCGGCGGAAGGACACCCTGGTATTGTCGAGAACCGACATGAGCCATCGCCTGAAGAGCGCGCCCAAGGTTGAGAACTACCTCGGCTTGAATGAAGTGTCGGGAACTGAGATAAACCAGGCGTTCCTGCGGCATGCACGCGCGCTCAACATAGACGTCAGCATAGAAAGTGTGACGAATATAGTTCCCGGTGGCGAGACCTTCGGGCTGCTGACTGACAAGACGTATTACCAGTCAAGAAGCGTCATACTTGCAGTCGGGATTCCCGTCGTTGCGGACATCAAAGGCGAGTCCGGGCTCCTAGGCAAGGGCGTGAGCTACTGCGCAACATGCGACGGCCCGCTCTACCGAGGAAGGGATGTCGCGGTCATTGGGTATACGGACCAAGCCGAGGAAGAGGTCGAGTTCCTCTGTGAGATAGCTCAATCCGTCCATTACCTGCCGCAATACCAGATCGACACTGATAGGAAAGAGCGGCTGATGGCTATCAGCGGAGGGCGCCTGACGATACTGAGCGGAAAGCCTGTAGCGATTGAGGGAGAGGACAGCGTCACAGGACTGGTCTACAGCCCGAGAGGGGAGGAAGAGCAGCTAGTCAGGGCAGGCGGGGTGTTCATCCTCAGGGCGGC
>JAAYAB010000123.1 GCA_012719595.1 Bacillota bacterium | reverse complement strand
CTACCTGCCTATGGTTGGCACCTCGGGCATGGAAGAGGTAAGAGAGGTCCACAACCCGCTGATCGCCTCCCGCGAGTTCTTGAGCGAGATCGCTGAGAGGCTGCCACTAAGCAACCGCAAGAATGTGATGATCCCCGGAGCTGTCATAGTCCCAAAACTGGCTGGGGCGACTATCCGGAGGGAGCCGGACAGTAATGCCGTGATAGCCTATCCGAGGGCAATTTCTCGAGTGTTAAGCGAGTATGATCAACAGGTGCTGTCTAGAGAAGAGATTGACAGCATCTACGACAGAATCGTTCTTCTTTCGAAGGAGTGGCAGAGACAGTCGCGGGGCGCGTCCCATCACAAGGCTCATTCTCGGCCGACGGATTCGAGTATCGATAGCTGATCACTGCGACGGAGGCTGACCACTAAGGCGGAGGCTGATCAGTATGGATCGAAGCGGCCGCACTGCACTGGCCAGCGCAGGCCCAAGAGGCGGCCCCCCACCAGAAGAAACGTTGGCGCTGGGACAGCCGATCCTGATCTACACCCCAGGTGTGCGAGCATTGCTGCGGCTTCTCAGGATTTGGCTGCCGCTGTTCGTTGCTGTTCTCATGTCCTACGGGGTGCTCTGGTACGTCACCATCCCGTTATACCTGATCATAGCGATTCGGTCCCAGTCATTTCTAGACTACTGGCGTCTCTATGGATATTCCAGGTCTATGCTGTTTGCCTCGACAGCGGCTATGTTGATTGTGTCGTTCCTGACTGCCGACTGGGTTCGGGCGCTGGTGTACCACATTGCCAGGCTCGTTTTCGGACTATGAACGAATGTGCCAAGAAGAGGAGTACGCACTATGAAGAAAACACTTAGCCTGCTCTATCCGGCTGACTCCCCGGGCGCGCAAATCCAGAGCGAGATGGACTGCGGGTTCCTCGAAGAGCTGAGAATAGCTGACCTAGTGACACTGCCGGCTAGGAGGGGCACACCATGGAGGTCCAGAAACCTGGAGCTCCGCCGCTTCCTTACCTCAGACGCGGCAGTGATCCGACACCGCCTCGACATTCTCGAAGACTTTGTGAACAACCCGGAGTTGTCCGGCGCTTTCGCTGACGTTCTTCCTCTCATCGATGACTTGATAGAGATTGGAAGCGCCAAAGCCGAAGCGTCGGACGTAACCGCCTGTCTGTACGCAGCGTCTGAGCTGGAGCTGTACGTCGACTGCACCGATTCTCTCCATCGCGCACTCTCCAACGCACGGACTCTGAAGTCTGCGGGGCTCCGAGATCTGCTCGATCTAGTCAGTGAGATTCACGAGAGCGCCGAGTACTCCGCGATGAAGGAGAAACTGTCCAAGATCATGGCCAGCGTCCGAGCAATAAGGAGCATCACAGTCGGGATCAACTTGGACGCTCAGTTGAGATCGGTGGAGGCAGGAGTGGTTTCCATCAACAATCAGCCGTTTCGCTCGGGCGACCTTATAGACAGGCTGCTGAGGCTCGACGTCAGCGACGATGGGTACCGCTGCATCACTCCCCTCATGCCCTATGGGTACAACACCTCCGACCCTAGCGCAGGCGCTCTCAACTCTGGGATAAACAGGGCAATCGACACGATTTTCCGGTCATCGGTCCAGAAGTGGCGGCCTCTGATCCGCCGGTATCTGACTGAAAACATAGGCTATCTGCGAGGGCTTGCCGACGAGATCAGATTGCTGCT
>JAAYAB010000122.1 GCA_012719595.1 Bacillota bacterium | reverse complement strand
TCCATACGCTTTTCTCAGGGTCCGCACAGCGAATATCTGCGACCAGCGATGATTACCTCCGGCAGGCGATAAGTATGGGCATACTGCTGTTCATCGGAGTCTTTGTGTCCCTCGTGTTCGTCGCAGCGTGCTTCAGTCTCGTGTATTCCCGCCTGTTCACGGACATTGACGAGGATCGCAGGCATGCTCGCAGACTGAAGCAGGTTGGGGTGACTGACCGAGAGTTGCGCAGACAGGCGTTGAGCCAGATGGGCATCATTCTGTTTCTGCCGTTCTGTATCGGTTTGGTCCACTCGACCGTGGCCATGCGTGCTCTTGGCACGTTGACCCGGCGGACTGTGCTGCACTACGGCTGGGGAGGGGCACTGCTGTTCCTAGTCCTGTTCGTTGCGTTCTTCTTCGCAGCGAGCCAGCTCTACTGGCACACGATGAAAAGCCGGCTGGTGGGAGACGCTGAACTCAGGTGATCCCGGCCGGGCAGACCAGCTCTGTCACCGGTCGACGTGGAATCAAAAACCCTGGCCTACCGAGGAGCTCCTGCACGGCATGGGACGTGATGCGGAGCTCTTGCGCGGTACAAGGCATATTGCTGGACTTCCATGTGGTATAATGAACGGGAAACTATGGTAACTAGACCGAGCTGACCGCGGGGCACTTAGGTGCTGAGCATCAGTTGCGGAGTTGGGGAGTGGATGTCCCGTGACCCGAGTGAAGAGACCCGCCTTGGCTGTCCTTGTCGCTGTTCTTTTCCTTGTCGCATGTCAGTGGTTGACCCCCAATATTGGTTTGGCCGCAGAGGCCCCTCTCTTGCCTGACATCTCGAACGCCGAGTGGCTGGTGCTCGGGCCGTTTGACAACTCCGCGAGCTCAGAGCCGTTTGCCAATTGTGTTGGATATGACTCAGACTACCTCCTGGAGATCGGCGGGGAGGCGGCGGCCAGGCCTGTTCAGGGCGGCCGGGTGGTCGGCAAGACGTGGAGGCCAGTCAGGGCGGCAGGCGGCACGATCGACTTCGAATCGGTCTTCCCAAACCAGGACTACAAGGTGGCCTACGCCTACCTGAAGCTCGAATCGGACCATGAACAGCCGGCAGCGCTAAGAATCGGGTCAGACGACGGGATCAAGGTGTGGCTCAATGGCGCCCTGGTGTGGGCAAACCATGCTCACCGAGCTCTCCTGCCCGATCAGGATGCCGTCCGGATAAATCTGCAGAAGGGCACTAATCACCTCCTCGTCAAGGTGGATGACGGCTACGGCGAGTGGGCTTTCTCAGCTCGCCTGCGCTCATTAGATGAAGAACACGAGCACTGGTCCAAGACCACCTCCAAGGCGTTGGGCATCCATCTCTTCGACGTAGTCTCTTCTGATCCGAGTGAGATCGTATGTATGCCAGTCACAGTGCCTGCTTCAGCCGTTGAGCTTCCCGTGCAGGTCGTGGCCTACAGCGCCGCCAATGAGGAACTGGGCAGAGTTGAGGCGGTGACGGGCGAGCGAGTCACGCTGTCGATTTCGCCAGACTATGCGGGTCCGCTGATTCTGAGGGCCAAGAGCGAGGATCCGGGATTTGCGGAGACCTCGGCTGTAGCACTGGTGGGGGACAGCTCCTCACTGGCTAGGGACACTGCAGATATGGCCCGAAGGGTGGCTGCAGGTCTTGATCCGGTTGACGGTCGCTGTGAGGATCCTGCAACAACGCTGCTGTTCCTAGCTGACCAGCTAGAGGGGAAGGTCTATTCGGGCCTGGTCACGCCTGAACGCCAGCTCATGGCATTGACGTCGATCAGCGAGATATGTGCAGCGCTGGAGTCCGGCGGCTCCGGCGAGTGGCAGATCGGCCGGCTCACGGGCCTGCGCCAGTGGGCCTATAGGTCCAAGATAGACGGGTCAATCCAGCCGTACTCGGTGTACCTGCCATACAGCTATGATCCGTCCAAGGAATACGGCCTGATAGTGACTCTGCATGGCTACAGCGCCAATGACCGTGACGCTGCATCTTCATTGGCTGCCCAAGCACCGGACGACTTCATCGTTGTTGCCCCTTACGGGAGAGGCGACATCGGCTATCGTTCTATCGGTGAGCAGGACGTGTTCGATGTCATGGAGATGGCTGAAGAGACTTACCCGATCGATCCGGATCGGGTTTACCTTACGGGATCATCCATGGGAGGGCTCGGCGCGTGGAGAATTGGCATTTTCTACGCAGATAGATTTGCGGCCATGGCTCCGTTTTGCGGGTGGACCTCCACCTGGCACCTCGTCAATCTGAGGAATCTGCCGGTTCTCATTGTCCACGGCGGCAACGATACTTCAGTCCCAGTTGAGTTCAGCAGGGCTGCAGCGGCCGCTCTGAAGGATCTCGGGTACAACTACGTCTATGAAGAGCTGCCGGGTGTTGGCCACGATGCCTGGAGCGGGCTTGTGGATAGCAAGGGTGGCCAGTATCTCTTCGACTTCTTCCGCCAGCACAAGCGGAATCTATGGCCGGCTGAGATCTTCTTCACCACAGACTACCTGAGATACGGAAAGCACTACTGGGTTCAGATCGAAGAGCTCGACTTGGGAATGGGAGGAGCTATAAGAGCACGTATAGTCGATAGGTTGGTCCAGGTGGCTACCAGCGGAGTCACTGCCTTCTCGCTTGACCTGCGCCATCCGGCCCTTTCCGGGTATTCGAAAGTCGCCGTCGCTATCGACAACACGGTCTTAGGTGCTGAAACGGGTCGCGAGAGAGTCGTGTTTGAGAAGGTCGGGGACGAGTGGGTCGAGGCCACCGATGATCTTCCTGCTGGAACAGTGCGTCACACAGGTGGTGGATTGGCAGATCTATTTGTGGATCCCGTGGTCTTTGTCTACGGAACGGCAGTTCCCGAGCGCACAGGAGTCCTGAAGCGGGCGGCGGAGAGCTATGCTGACTGGGCTCCAAACTCATACATCTCCGTTGGAAGCACGATCGGCCGCTTTCCTGTAGTGGCGGATACAGAGACGAGTCTGGAGGAGTTGGCCGGCAAGAACATCGTGCTCTTTGGCACTCCTGATCAAAACCGCATATTGGCCAGCCTGGCAGGTGAATTGCCTGTGAAGTTCCATGAAGGCGGCCTATTCGAGTTTGACGGCCAGGCGTTCCTCGGCGTTGGACTCATCATGGTATACCCGAATCCGCAGTCTCCTTCGAACCTGGTAGGCGTGTTCTCATTGCCCTTCTCTGAAAGCGAGTTAGACAGCTACTTCTTTACGGCTAACCTCCCCTTCCGTGCGTACAACTTCGGCGAAATGGCTGTGAGCTGTGCGATTACTCCCGATGTGATGCTCTACGGGTCGATGATAATGACCCCGCGGGTCTGGGTCTTCGATCGCCTGTGGCAGAATCCGGTTGAGTTGGTATGGTAAGGAGGGCTGGAGGGTGAAGGTTCTCGCCATCGAAAAGGAAGTGCCTGGAGTCTCGCAGAATGACTACAAGCCCCATCTGAGAGCTGAGGCTCAGAGGGCATGGGAGCTCTACCAGCTCGGGATCTTCCGTGAGATCTACTTCGACAAAGACGCCCACTGCGCAGTGATAATCATGGAATGCGACAGCGTCGATGAAGCGAAAGAGCATCTTGGTACGCTGCCACTGGTGAGAGAAGGGCTGATTCGCTTCGAGGTCATGGGGCTAGAGCCGTACTCCGGCTTCTCGAGGCTGTTTGCGAACTAGTGCGGTTGCGGCCAGGAAGGGTCGGAGTGGTCACATGTCATGCCGGGGAGATGGTATCATGGGATGCGAGAAGGTCTTGTACGAGGAGTTGCAGCCCGACGAGTTCATCGACAGAATCAACGCCTTTCCTGTAGCATATCTGCCCCTGGGCACTCTGGAGTGGCATGGTCTTCATCTGCCGCTGGGTTCAGACGGCATACAGTCAAGAGGCGTGTTTGAACGCATCGCTGCAGAAATCGGGGGGATCGTCCTCCCGATGCTGTTTCTCGGCCCTGACAGCGCTACGCGCGTGGATGACATCGCCTACTACGGAATGGATGTCCTCAGCTTCGAAGAGGGCTCACCTCAGCAGCTCGAAGGGAGCGCGTACCACGTCGACGAGGAGCTGTTTGGCAAGCTGCTCGATGTGATCATGCACAATCTCTCGCGCGCAGGCTTCCGCGTGGTCGTTGCTCACGGTCATGGCCCGTCTACCATGATGTTTGCTCGCAAGAAGCAGGAGTTCCAGGACAAGTTCGGACTAATCACTTTCAACCTGTGGGAGCTAGGCTATCCAGACGCAGAGGGAATACAGACTGACCATGCAGCTGCAAACGAAACCTCTCTCGTCATGGCTCTCAGACCCGAGCTGGTGAACATAGAGAAGCTGTCAGCCGACAGCATACCTGTAGGCGTCTGGGGCGTAGACCCGCGCAAGGCAGCTTCAACTGCCCGCGGCAAGGAGCTGATCGACAAGAACGTCAAACGCGCATCTGAGAGGATCTTGGAGATCGTGTCGGGTTTGCCTCCGGTCAGGCGCGAGATCAACTATCGGAACGTCAAGAACAAATTGAGGGCATGACGCAACGACCCTGCCGTGCAGACGTGTCCGGCTGGCGGGCGAAGGCTAGTGCCCCGCCAGCCATGCTAACCACTCCTACAGCTGCTGGCATCCCTCACAGAAGTATATGCTCCCACCGAGAAAGGCAGCTTTCTGAATGATCGTCCCGCACTCCGGACATGGCTTATCAACGGTGTTTCTGCTGAGTACTGTCCGGTACCTGCCGGGCGTGCCGAAGAGGTCGTGCTCAGTGTCCCGGCCTCCCAGCGAGGTCATTCTCTTGAGCACGGATTTCACTGCGACAAACAAGGTGTGCAGCTCCTCGTTTGATACGGTCGACATCTTGCGCTTTGGGTGGATCCTGGCGGCCCAGAGTATGTCCTGCAAAACCCCGTTTCCTAGGCCAGGTATGCGCTGATCTGTCGCAAGGAATGCTTTTGCCGACAGCGACTCGAGCTTCTGACCCTCAAGGAGCGACTCGAAGTGAGCATAGTCGAAAGCGTCTGTGAGAGGAGAGGGCCTCTGCTTCGAGTTGAGGTAGTACCAGTTATCGAACTGACCTTGGGGGAATGCCCACGCAGCTCCATACATCTGAACAGAACCTACGAGTGAGGATCCGTCGTCGAACTCCAGCAGCAGTTGGTGCTTTTTCGGCAGCTTTTCTCCCTCTGGGTAGTAGCGCAGGTTAAGGCCCTCGGCAAGGACTATGAGTGCGGGTCCGGCCGAGATCTCCACCATGCCTCCGTGAGAGATGGCGCCATCAATGGTATGCCCCCTGAGCAAGGCATCGTAGTTGTCCGGGTCGGCGTAGAACCAGGCGAACTTGTGAGGCGATTGGTTCGCGATCACGCTCTCGATCCTCTTGCCCTTGAGCGTAGCATTGACCTGCTCTGTGATAACAGCCGCTTCGGGCAGCTCCATCATTGTGAGACCCTTCTTTCATATCTCATTGAACGCACTCACACTGAACACACTCGCATTGAACACGCGACCGCTCACTGCGTGCACTTCAGTCGGCAGTCACCTGACACCTACCTGACAGCTATTTGTTCCTCTCAACCGGCTGACGCAGGATGGTCTTGAGCTTCTCAGGAGCCGAGCGTCTGGGGTCTCCGAGGTATATTTCATGGTGCCTGCCGCGATACGTGAACCCATTTTCCGCGGCAAAGGACTCCATCCTGCGAATCGTAGCGGGTTCTTCGCTGTATGGGCCTATGTGCATAGTCTGTATGCACAGCCCTTCCCTGAACGTCTCCAGGCGCAGCTTGTCCACGGCAGGATTCTCACGCTTCTTCTTGAGCTGCTCCAGAGCTTCCTGAAACATGGAGTCTGTGATGTGGTCTGGCTGCAGGATCATGGCTGTCCACTTCCAGTTGTCAGGTCTCGCGATGTCGAACTCTCCATCCTCGACCCACCAGAGAGCTTCCAGAGCCATAACCGTGTAGTCAATGGGGTTGATCTCTCGCTTCTTCGAGGCGAACTTGAGATTGTATGAGATGCCGAATAGCGCCTCGAGCGCCTGCTGAAATGCGGCTGAGTCCCCGGGTGCGCAGCTCTTCTCGAGTTCACCATCGATCATCGCGAACTTGAACTCCGGCACGTCCACAACTTCTATCTGCGCAGCTGAAGGCTGGTACAGGTGCTTGAGTTCTTTTCGCAAGTCCAGCTTCTCCACAGCAGTGAACCCTCCTCACTACGTGGTGTTCTGCATTTGTACTGTTCTTCCTGCAAGCGGAGGCGGCGAGCAGGTTTTGACAATCTTTCTGTCGAAAAGCGCTGAGAGGACAGCATTGAGGGAGAGGTGCAGAATCTATGGCATTGATTGAGTGGAATGGAAATCTGAGCTTGGGTATAGGCAGCATTGACAAGCAGCACCAGAAGCTCGTCGAGCTGATCAATGAGCTCAATGCTGCAATGCTCGAGGGAAAGGGCAAGGATGCTTTGAGTCGCATCATCAACGGGCTTACAGACTACACGAAGACCCACTTTGCGACCGAGGAGAAGTACTTCCAACAGTTCGGGTACCCCGAAGCCGCCGGCCACAAGGCGCAGCATGACCACTTCACGAGCAAGGTACTGGAGTTCAAGGGTGAGTTCGAGCAGGCAAGACTCGGGCTGTCTGTGAAGGTCATGCAGTTCCTCAGCGGCTGGCTTCAGGATCACATTAAGGGTTCTGACAAGAAATACGCCCCGTTCTTGATTGAACGCGGTGTCAAATAACGGGTTGAGCATGCCAATGACTAGGAGGAGAGTTGGATGTCGTCCCTGGTTATCTGGTGTATTCCGGTGGTGGCGTTCGCCATCGTTGTCAGATTCGTTGGAAAACTCAGTGGCCGAGAGATAGCGAAGCGCCTTGGCCTAACGTTAGGCGAGAAGCGCTATTACTTGTGGGCGCTTGTCTTTTCTGTCGCGGGGGTCTTTGCGTCGATCCTGGTGTGGAGACTGATACCCTCGGAACTGCGGGACGGAGGCAACCTGGCACAGCAGAGGTTTGTGGGGCGGCCACTTACGATCGCAAGTATAGGGTTGGCTCTTGTCTTCGGTTTTCTTGAGACCGGTCTTGGAGAAGAACTGTTCTTTCGCGGGCTGATCGCCGGCTGGCTGGGCAGGCGTATGAAGCTCTGGCAGGCAAATGTGATTCAAGCTGCGATCTTCACTCTGCCTCACCTGCTTATCCTGACAGCCGACCTGAGGTTGTGGCCGATCGCGGTCTTCGTTCCATTTGCAGCCGGTCTGGCGAATGGGTGGCTTAGACTGGCGTCCGGGAGCATAGTCCCGGGATGGCTGACACACGGAATCGGCAATGTTGTCAGCGCTATCGTTGTCATGTTGAGCTGAGCGCGAGGTGAGTTCTCTTGAAGAAGATGGTGGCTGCAGGTCTCTGCACCGGATTGCTGCTGGCATGCACTTGCTCGGGTCTGGCTGCGGAGACGTCGGGTCCGGTCTCAGAAAGCCGGTCCGTATCGAACGGCTTCTATGTCAGTGAGGGCCGGTTGTTCGACGCCAACGGAAACGAGTTCATCATGCGGGGCGTGAACAGCGGTGTTGTGTGGTATCTGGCGGGATCGCACAACAAGCTTGGCATCAGATCAATGGACCACATAGCTGAAGCCGGGGCGAACACTCTGCGGATCGCGTGGGAGAGAAACACGGCCAAACTGGGGTTGCCCGCCGACTCCCGAAAGCTGTTCATCGAGGCGGTCACGAGGGTCATAGAACTTGAGATGGTCGCAGTCGTCTCCCTGTGGGACGGAGGCGGGTCCAACAGCGCGTCTGACCTCATGGCCAACTTGGACTGGTGGCTTCAGGACGACATCAAGCAATTCCTCAACGAAAACCGCAAGTACGTGCTGCTCAATATCGCCAACGAGTGGGGCGGGCACAACCTGGCGGGGTTCCGCTGGATGGACGCATACAAGCAAGCGATCACCAAACTCCGGGAAGCCGGGATCAAGAACACGCTTATCATCGATGCTAGCGGTTGGGGACAGAGCATAATCCCTATCCGCTACTACGCCAGTATGCTGCTCGACCACGATCCAGACAAGAACCTGCTCTTCAGCGTCCACATGTACGGTTCCTGGAACAACCCGGACGACATCACAAGAGAGCTCGAGTGGGCGAAACAGAACAAGATCCCTCTCGTAGTGGGCGAGTTTGGTTACAACCACGCTGAAGGCAACAACAACCTGGGCTGCCGCGTCGATGCGGACAGGGTTATGGCCGAGTGTGAGAGGCTCGGCATCGGTTGGCTGGCGTGGTCGTGGGGAGGAAACAACAAAGAAAACGCCTGGCTCGACCTGACCCAGCGGGACTGGCGCACGCTCACATCGTGGGGCGAGCGAGTCGTGAACGGGAAGCACGGCATACGAGAGACGGCCGTCAAGTGCAGTGTCTTTTGAGTGGAGGAGAGCACAGATGCAGAATCCAGTGCTTGCTCCGGGGAGCTACACATCGTATCTCGCGGAGAGGACGTACGGCATCTACCGCTTCAGGGCGACGACTCCGCAGGAGCTGAAGCTGTGGCAGGTAGAGTTCCGCCGAGCACTGAGGGACGCATTGGGTCTCGATCACATCGCCGAGATGGGCGAATGTGAGCTCGATCCTGAGCTGCTGGCCACAAAGGAAATGGACGACCACATCCTCGAGGAGTGGACCGTGCAGACAGAGCCTGGGTTCAGAGTGCCCTTCTACCTGCTGCGGCCGCTGCAGCAGGACGGCCCGCTCCCTTTGGTCATCACTCCGCACGGCCATGAGAGATACGGCAGGCACGCAGCGGCCGGTCTGCAGCTAGAGGGAGAGGGAGACGAAGACATGGCGCGGCAGGCGGTCCCGGAGGGGTATATCGCTATCGCACCCGATGTCCGTGCCTTTGGCAGCCTGCGCACACAGGCAGACATAGACAAGGACGCGCGGAACTCCTGCAGGTACCTCTCAGTTCGTGCGATGCTTTTCGGACGGACTCTGATCGGCGAACGTGTATGGGACATGTGCAGGCTCATGGACTACGCGGCCACACGTCAAGAGATCGATGCTTCGAAGATCGTAGTCACTGGAAACTCCGGCGGCGGCACTGTGACCCTGTTCACTGCAGCATGTGATGAGAGGGTCAAGATAGCCATTCCTTCGTCCTATTTCTGCACCTTCGAGCATTCCATAGGAACGATCAATCACTGTGAGTGCAACTACGTGCCGGGTATCATGAGGCTCGGAGAGATGTCGGACGTTGCAGGTCTGATCGCGCCTCGACCATTCATGGCTGTCAATGGCAAAGAAGACCCGATATACCCCTATGAGGCGACAAAGCGTGCATTTGCTGCCTTGCGAAATATATACAAGGTAGCCGGCGTGCCCAAGAGATGCCGCCTGTCAACCGGGAGGGGAGGCCACAGGTATTACAAAAAGGATGTCTGGCCGTTCGTGAGGGAGTGGATCGGCAAAGACATCCTAGTCAGCTAAGAGACTGATAGACTGACAAACTGACCGGCTGGGCGACGGTTCGCCGTTAGCCAGATGGCTCATGATGGGTTGCCAGGCTGGCGGCTCACCGTCGCTTAGCGATCACGTGAGTTGACATGGCGATTACTCATCCGTTGACCAGGTCGTTTACCGCATTCATCAGGTACAGGTAGCTTGCGCCGAGATTGACCACATACTCGTTTTCGCCCCACAGGAACGGCCAATCCTCCTTGTTCTCTGGGAAGTCCGGCTTGAGGATGAGAACTCCCGGAACAACCCCGCCTGGTATGAACGTGAAGTCAGCGCGATTCGAGCCGTAAGCAACCTCCTTCGAGACTGTGCCCACGCCTGAGATAAACGAGATATCTGAGCCCGGGTGACACCCGAAGAGGAAGTCTGCCGCCCTCAATACCAGCTCCGGATCAACCAGGTCAGGGAAGGCTTTGTGCAGGGCATACATGGAGATCGCCAGGTGTATAACCCAACCGCTGCCTGCCCAACCCCCCGTGGTGATGGGCACTCCGAACGGGTTTTCCTTCGTGAGGCGCTCAAGAAATTGCCCAGTATGCTGAGCAATACGTCTCAGGTTCTCTGTGTATTCGCGACCCATGAACGGGATCGCACGCACAGCCACTGCGATGTTTCTTGCAATGCTCTCCTCGATCGATGGCCAGAGCTCCTCAATGCTCTTCCTGAACCGTTCGTCCTTTGTGGTGATGAGCAGCTCGACCGCGGCCCTGAACTTCTCGTCTTCGAGTCTGCCTCCAGTGGTGTTGCCGTGCCTGAAGATCACAGGCTCGTGTGTCTGTTCCTCATCCCAGACTCGCTTGGCGGTGTCGAGGCACTCGTCGGCCAGGGCGTCCGCATATCCCCGGAGCGCCCGGCTGGCTGCGGCGAGAGCAGCGATGGAGCCGTAGTTGAGCGCACTGGACTTGCTTGTGAATGCCCACCTGTCATCAGGGATGCCGCTCGTAAATCCGTCTGACTCTCCTTCGGCGAGGGTCGGGTTGTAGATCAGGTTGTCGGTCTTGGTGGATGCATCTCCGAGGTGGGTGTACTGCCGAAGGTCCGGCTCTACGATACCGGGAATGGCATGGCCAACTGCGCGGTGCTGAGCTATCAGGGCAAGGACTCCGTGCTCGATCTGCTGGAGCAGGTCAGGAATCCCGTCCGGCGCGTGGATCTCAACGTAGCGTCTCTTCTGGTCGACCGTTGTCTCGTCCCTGGTGATCCTGAAGTCCTCCCAAGCGTACACCAAATCGAGCACTGTGCCGTACTGGGTCTGCGTCCGGATGTCGTAGTCTCCTGCGTCGAACCACCCGCCGATGTTGAGGCCAGGGATGTGTTCTCCCGGCTCGTACGGTGTATCAGTCGTAGGTCCCTGAGCATAGAGATCAAAGTGCTCATGGTTGACGGGCGCCTGACGGGCATCGTCGAGGTGCGAGACTCCGTGCCAGACTCTATACGCCTCCCTCACGAGCATGTGATCCATCTGCACTGGCATGAACACGTCTAGCGTCGGATGCCAGGTGTCTGCATACACATCCGGGGCAATGCGGAAGGGCTTGGTGCGCACTTTGCCATACTCGAGGATGTACACACCAGGGGTGTCGACGGTTGTGAAGTCAAACGTCAGGTAGTTGTACCGGAGGTATCTGCCCCACCGCTTCGCCTCGCCTGAGTGTGCCGGAAGCAGCTCGCCTTCGTCTGTCACTCTGAGCAGGGTTGCTGTCGAGAGAGGCTCATCGTTCTTGTCGAGCTCGATAACCGCGATCTTCTTCTGAGCAGGATGATACCCAACCTGCGAGTGCGCGATGATGGGAGTCCTGACCCAGCCTTCAATCGTACTCGCAGATAAGGACCACTCGACGACGGTACCGGACTTGCCCGCGGGTATCAGGCTCCGCACGACATACCATCCGTTCTGGGCGGTGTTTCGCCCGTCGAACAGCATGAGATCGCAGTCAGTGCCCTTGATCGTTACTCGCCGCTCGGCGTCCTCGGGCGCCAGCACGAGTGTTCTGCCAGTGGCTATGGGCAGTGGATCCACAGCGCCCGCAGCAGGCGCAGTAGGTCCGGCCATCCGAGCCATCGGCCCGGTAGGGTGCCTCGGGAACAGGCCGCTGCGGCCGTCCATCATGTACGTCTTGTGGAAGTACGCCGACGGAAGGAACTCCAGGTTGAGCCCTGCCCGCCCCTCCAGTTCCTTCGGAAGCGGTTCCTGCAGGTTCACCCGGAGAACGAAGCCGTCTCCAGCTGCTTTGGCCTTGATCGAGTATCTGAAGTTGTGCAAGGGATACTCCAGAAAAGCTTCAATGGAGTTGTCCTCTGTGCACAGCTTCCTATCTATGAGCCGCGAAACAGGATCCCACTGGCCCGGCGTAGCGCTCAGCCTCACGTCGCCGTTGGTGGCAGTCCTCACCTCGTGGTGGATGAGTTCGACTCCGGCGATCTTCGCATCGCTGAAGAGGCCGTCATAGCAGTTGCTGAAGACCAGAACGTTGAGCCCTCGGGTCTCGAGGTATCCCGAGTCATTCAGCCGAAGAGCGTTTCGCCCCACAGGTGCCTCAGAGGTCTGACATGCGTGACTGGCTGAACGTGCGTCATTAGCTAAAGGTCTTTTCTC
>JAAYAB010000011.1 GCA_012719595.1 Bacillota bacterium | reverse complement strand
TAGCTCTTGCTGGCTATGACAGGCTCTGGCCAGTCCAGGCCGGCTCTACTGTGTGGTTCTACTGGCCCAACTTCGTCCAATCGACATATTGATCAGGATCCGTGCCATTGAGATACTCCTCGATGTTCGTGTAGCCGTCGCAGTCCAGATCGCCGTTGAGATCCAACTCCTTTGTGGGGTCGAAACCATACTTCACATGCCACCAGTCAGGCGCTGAATCGCCGTTCGAATCGGCTGGCAAGGCTTCAGAGCGCATCATCGGCCACCCGCCCACTTGCTCCTGTGAGTCGATGATCCTGCCGCGACCGAAGAGCACGTCCTCGGCGACCCTGGCGTCCACTTCGTCCCTCGGGTGTGCTCCAGCCTCAGCGAGAACTCTCTCGTAGGCCACAGCAGCCGGTTCGGTCGAAATGAAGCCTGCAGGGAAAGGCTCAGATTGCTTGTATGTGCTCTCGTAAACCGTCCTGTTGATCCTCGCGTCCACCAGAGACCAAGGGTCTTTCGGCTCCACGCCGTTCATCAGGTTTCCAGCAAAGTAGGCCTTTGCGTATGGACACTCCTCACGAAAAGCCATGCTGCCTGAGGAGTTGGGGCCGCGCTTGTAGTAGTTGTTCACGAAGTTGTACATCGTAATCGAGTTGGTGTCGTGGTTTGCGCCGGAATACCCTCCGCCCCAGTTGTAGAAGACGTTATTGCGGAAATCGACGAGCAGACCGTCCTTGTCGAAGTTGTAGGCAGTGTAATTGCCCGGCCTCGGCATCCGGCCGGAGTGATGCGCCCAGAGGTTGTGGTGGAAGCTGTACTTGCTTCCGAACTCACCTCGAACGAGAGATCCGTATCCGTGCGCTCCCTTCGAGTGAACCGAGCGATGCAGGCTCTCGGTGATGAAACACCACTGAACAGTCACATTGTCGCTACTGCTGACAGACAGGCTCTCGTCTACTGACCAGCTCGAAGACACGTGATCGACGATGACGTTCTTCGCACCGTCTATCCACAAGGTGTCGGACTCTTGACGAGTCTTGTCGCCGAGGCGGAAGCGCACATTCCTGAGTATGACGTCGTTGGTCTTGATCACTACGGCGTAATCGGCAATGGTTATCCCGTCGCCGGGAGCTGTCTGCCCTGCTATGGTGATGAATGGCTTGGTAATGTCGAGCCTGGACTTGAGGTGAATGGTGCCCGACACCGCGAAGACTACGATTCGGGGCCCGGACGCCTCGACTGCAGCTCTCAGGGATCCCGGGCCGCTGTCATTGAGATTGGTCACGACATACACGTCGCCGCCCCGCCCGCCGCGGGTCCACATTCCAAAGCCCTCTGCTCCGGGGAAGGCGGGAACGGGATCTGCAGAGCCAGCCTCAACCTCCAGCCCGAGAGCTGTCCTGGCTATCCTCCTCACGTCGTCATCGGTGTCATCCGCCAGGGCAGCTAAAACGCTGTGAACGCCCGCGCCGCTCTCTTTGTCCGCACCGCTCACGTCATTCTCACCGCACACTACGACTTCACCGGTCTCAGCACCCAAATCGCTTCCGGCTATTTCAACGAGCGCCCTGGTGATTGCCCTCCTATACAGCGGATCGGTCTCGGCTGTGAGCAGGTTGATCAGAGCAGGGACTGCGGCCCCTGCGTGGCTGCCAATGGCGCTCAAGACTCGTATGGCGTAGAGGCGATCGACCTCCTCCGGGCCAGCCTCAGGCCGGCGAGCCTCAGATTGTCCGATCTCAGACCGTCCATCTTCCAGCCGTTCGGCCTCCAGCCATCCGACAAGCCTGTTCACTATCGTTTGATTTGCTCTTCCTGCCTCCACAATCACGGGAGCCAGCCGCCACTGCCAATCTTCGCTCAGAGCAGGAAGGCTGTCGAGTATCATTCCTGCCAGATCTTTC
>JAAYAB010000121.1 GCA_012719595.1 Bacillota bacterium | reverse complement strand
GGCAAGTACTTCACACCACTGCCGTACTACCTATCGAAGCTCGCGATCAACCGGATGATGTATGCCATGTCACTGGAGCTCCGCGAGCACGGCGTCTCTACTGTGGCACTGTCGCCCGGATGGATGCGGACCGAAGCAGTCATGGCAGATATGCCTCCCAACACCCGGCCGAGTCCGGAGGAGTTCGACAAGACCGAATCCGTGGAATATATCGGCAGGGCAGTTGTCGCTCTGTGCCTCGATCCCCGAGTGTCGGAGAAGTCAGGCACAGTCTGCCTGGTCGGCGACCTCTCACGGGAATACGGCTTCACGGATGTCGACGGCCGCCAGGTGCCGCCATTCACGATACCGGACGAATACCTGCTCGACTGACCGGCGCCAATCAGTCTACGCGTAAGACTGCACCTGGCCTCTGCTCACACGTACCACTGCGCCTGTGCCCTGTACATCTGCGCGTAGAGCCCGTTCTGTCTCATGAGCTGGTCGTGGTTGCCGTCCTCGACTATGCGTCCCTTGTCGAACACGAGAATTCGGTCGACTAGGCGAGTGATGCCCAGCCGGTGCGAGATGAGTATCGTCGTCCTGTCGCCGGTGAGCTCGCTGAACTCACTGTAGAGTCTCGCTTCGGCCTTCGGGTCCAGCGCGGCAGTCGGTTCATCGAGGACCATGACCCTCGCGCCTTTTCTGATCAGCGCACGTGCGAGCAGCAGCCGCTGCCACTCTCCTCCAGAGAGATCGATCCCGATCTCTCCCAGGGTGCCGAGGTCAGTATCGTAGCCGTTTGGCAGCTTCCTGATGAAGCCATCGGCCCCTGCCGCACACGCCACCTCTTGGATCTCCTCATCTGCGACATCCCTGTAGAGATCACCGATCCTAATGAACTCCTTCACGGGCAGTTCGAACTTCCCGTACTCCTGGAACACGCATGAGACCGACTTCCTAGCAGTGCCCAGACAGCTCATGATGTCTCTGCCGTTGAACTCCACGGTGCCCTTCTGCGCGGTGAACAGCCCGGTCAACAGCGCCGCAAATGTGCTTTTCCCTGACCCATTCTCACCGACGAGCGCCACAACCTGCCCTCGCGGGATCGACAGAGCGACCCCGCAGAGCGCCTCACGATCCTCGCGGTAGGAGAAATGGATGTCGTTCAGCTCAAACACATTGTCGCTTTTCGAAGGAAGATTCCTGACGACAAACTCGGAGTCCAGCGCTCCGATGGTTGGCAGCCTCTCATCAGCCACGCACAGATCGAGGACCTCCTTCTGGACGGCAAGGTCTGCAATGAAGCTGTACATCCCGAAGAAGTTGCTCGACAAGCCTCCGAGCCTGTGACCGAGCTGTTGGACGATCTGCCATATCATCGTCAGTTCTCCCAGGGTGATCTGGCCTGCCCGTATCATGATCAGTGACGAGACGAGCGCGAAGGCATTGGAAGTGGTGTCGAGAGCTAGCGAGACGTACTGCCCTCTGTTGCCCATCATGTTGATCTGGTATATCTTGTCCCTCATCTCCTTGGAGTACTTCGATCGCAGGGACGCGAGCATATCGCCGAGCTGGAGCATTCGGACATCTCTGGCGAACTCCTTAGCCCAGCAGCGGCCGTGGAAGTATGACCTCTTTCGTTCGATCGGCATGATTTCGTGCCATGCGTCGACGATCCGTCTTCCGATCTGTTGATCAACCGCGAACCGTATCGCCATCATCGCTAGAGCTATGAGTGGGAAATACCATCTGATGCGAGCCGCGACATAGAAGACAGCGACTGTGCCGAACGTCTCGCTCACAAGACCGATGACGTGCACAGTGAAGTACGTTATCCGGTTCACGGTCCCCTGAATTCTGTTCGTCAGGTCGTTGAAATGCGGATCGTCGAACTTCCGGACCGGCACTCCATCGAGTGCGAAAATGAACTTCTCCTGCATTCTCGGTGCCCACGCTCATGTCTCCGGAGATCCGGTCCACTATCCGACCGACACTGGATATGACGAAGGCCGGCAGCAGTGCACCCAGGAGGGTTATGAGCGACCAGACGATGAAGGTCGCTTTGTTCAGGTTCCATGCCGTCGCTATGGACCATTTGAACACTTCCACATTGGTGTATTTCCGGCTGCCCGCGGCGTCACTGGCCACGGTCGATCACCTCGGCTTTTGTCCGCCCGCGCGTCTCCATGATGCTCTCGAGGGTAACCCCGTACTTCTCGGCTATGCTCCGTGCATGGCTGAGACCATCCGGGCACATCCTGACGATTTTGTAGCTTCGCTGGTCGCCTTCCCCATCTTTCAGGGTCGCTACGAGATTGTCTATTCTGGCTCTGGCAAGAGGATGCTGGTTGAGTTCACCTACTCTCTGAGCCAGATCGTGGAGGTGCGTTGCGAAGATGCAGCGGCATCCTATCAAGCTCAGGCCGATGATCACTTCTCCAGCTATGTAGCTCGCCTCAATCGCACTGGTGCTGGAGAGAGTCTCATCCATGAGAACCAGGCTGCAATCTGTTGCCCGCTCCAGTGTATTTCGCAAGCGAGCACATTCCTCCCCAAGTCTCCCTTTTCCGATAGAGTCCATCTCCTCAGCCGGGAAGTTGGTCAGAATCTGATCGACCGGGCTGATTGCTGCGGATTTCGCCGGTACGAAGGCGCCGAGCTGCAGGAGGGCCTGCGCGATTCCGACCGCGTAGGTGAAGGCAGACTTGCCACCCTGATTTGCGCCGGTCAGGATGTATATCATCCCTGTCTCGTCGAAGCCGAAGTCGTTCACCACCATCTCCATGAACGGCTCTTTGAGGCTGAAAGCGATGTGCGGGTTGTACAGCCCCTCCGCCCTAAAGGCCCTGTCACTCATGTCGCAGACCTCAGGCTTGCACATGGGCAGCCCGAGATCCCGGAGTCTCTGAACGAGGTGCGCCAGAGCGAGCAGCAATCTGATCTCGTCGGCAAGCCCTCGCAGATAGCCTATGTTTTCAGTCAGATACCGGCGGATCAGAGGCCGCCACTTCTGGACCGATGACCGGAAAATCGTGTCGATTGCCCTGTTTATCCCAGAGTTGAGAGCG
>JAAYAB010000010.1 GCA_012719595.1 Bacillota bacterium | reverse complement strand
GCGGTTGGCCCGAACGCTCGCCGAGCACTCTGGCCTTGACCGGGCGTTCTTCTGCAACAGCGGCGGCGAGGCGAACGAGGCAGCATTCAAGCTGGCTCGCAGGTATATGAAGGAGATCCTTGGCCGCAGTTCGTTTGAGATCATCACAGCACAGAGATCATTCCATGGACGGACGCTCGCCACAGTGACTGCGACTGCACAGACGCAGTATCAGCAGGGATTTGAGCCGCTGCCGATAGGTTTCTCCTACGTCCCGTTCAACGATATCGACGCTCTGAAGGCCAAGGTGAGCGAAAAGACGTGTGCAGTGATGCTCGAGCCTGTCCAGGGAGAGGGCGGAGTCTATCCTGCCGATCCGGCCTACCTGTCTGCAGTCAGGCAGTTCTGTAACGACAGGCAGTTGCTGCTGATTTTCGATGAGGTTCAGACGGGCATCGGGAGAACGGGAGAGCTCTTCGCGTACCAGCGGTACGGCGTGAAGCCGGACATCGTCACGCTGGCAAAGGGGCTTGCGAGCGGTGTCCCGATAGGCGCCTTGCTAGCCACAGAAGAGGTGTCAAAGGGCTTCTGCCCTGGAAAGCACGCCTCGACCTTTGGCGGCAACTTCCTGGCGTGTGCCGCGGGCCTAGCCACCCTGCATGTGATCCTCAATGACGGGGTGCTCGAGAGCGTGAGGGAAGTCGGGGAATACCTCATGCAAGGGCTTCTGAAGCTGAGCGCTTCAACCGGAGTGATCACTGAGGTGAGAGGCGCCGGACTCATGATCGGTATCGAGCTGGTCGATGAGAGAGGCCCGGCTGTGGTCGCAGCGTGCCGTGACAGAGGGTTGTTGATCAACTGTGTGCATAACACGGTGTTGAGGCTTCTGCCGCCGTTGATCATCACCAAGTCGGATGTAGACGAGGCGCTCGGCATTCTTGCCGTCGTCCTCATGGAGTCGTGACGGACGGAGGACAAGTCAGTGAAGGCATACCTGGTACTCGAGGATGGGACTGTCTACGAGGGTTCAGCTCTGGGCGAGTCTGGGGTCATCTCTGGGGAAGTCGTTTTCAACACCGGCATGGTAGGGTACACCGAGGCCTTTACCGATCCCTCGTACAAGGGCCAGATCGTGGTCATGACCTATCCCTTGATCGGCAACTACGGAGTGAACGAGGAGGACATGGAGGCCGCGAAGCCTTCTCTGAACGGAGTCATCGTCAGAGAGGCGTGCAGGCAGCCGAGCAACTTCCGAAGCGAAAGCGACATCAACCAGTTCCTGTTGCGCTATGGAGTCATCGGGATCGAGGGAATAGATACCCGCTCGCTCACACGCAAGCTCCGCACCCAGGGGACGATGAATGGAGTCATCTACTCAGCGGGCCGGTCCAACCTGGACACCGCGACTCTGTCTGAACTCGTGCAGCTGGCAAAGGAGTGCCCGCATGCGGACAAGGCCAATTTCGTTCGCGATGTGACAACCCGCGAGCCGTACCACATAGATGGAGACGGATACAGAGTGACCGTGATCGACTACGGAGTGAAGCGCAGTCTTCTCCATGGGCTCAGCGGCAGAGGCTGCAGAATAACCGTCATGCCGGCTACCTCGTCGGCCAGGCAGGTTGCTGAGACCGAGCCTGACGGGATAGTCCTCTCAAACGGCCCCGGCGATCCTAGGAACGTCGACTACGCCACTCCTGTCGTACGGGAGCTCCTCGGGTACCGCCCGATCCTGGGCATCTGTCTCGGCCACCAGATACTCTGCAGAGCGCTGGGGGCTGAGGTGTTCAAGCTCAAGTTCGGTCACAGGGGCGGAAACCACCCGGTCAAGGAACTGTCCACCGGCAAGGTCTACATCACTTCGCAGAACCATGGCTATGCCATTGACAGAGATACCATCGACGACAGCGTGGTCGAGGTGACACACGTGAGTCTGAACGACGGGACTGTCGAGGGAATACGGCACCGTCATTTCCCAGCGGTTTCCGTCCAGTACCATCCTGAATCGTCTCCGGGGCCGAGGGACTCATGGTACATGCTCGACAGGTTCATGGAGGAAATCACCCGGTTCAAGCTGCAAGAGGAGTGACAGTATTTGCCGCTGAAGCACGGCCTGAAAAGCGTCATGGTGATAGGATCCGGGCCGATCATAATCGGCCAGGCGGCTGAGTTTGACTATGCAGGAACCCAGGCCTGCAAGGCGCTGCGCGAAGAAGGCTTGAGTGTCGTTCTCGTCAACAGCAATCCGGCTACCATCATGACGGATATCAATATCGCGGACAGAGTGTATATAGAGCCGCTGACTGCCGAAGTCGTCGGACAGATCATTGAGAGGGAGAGACCCGACGGCCTGTTGCCGACCCTTGGCGGGCAGACGGGGCTGAACCTTGCGGTCGAACTCGCAGAATCGGGAGTTCTCGACAAGTTCGGAGTTCGTCTGCTCGGCACTCCGCTCGATGCGATCAGAAGGGCTGAGGACAGAGAACTGTTCAAGATGACCATGCAGGAGATCGGCGAGCCGGTCCCCGAGAGCACGATAGCAGACAGCCTGCAAAAGGCCCTCGAGTTCGCGAGGGAGATCGGCTATCCCCTCATCGTCCGGCCTGCCTACACGCTGGGAGGCACAGGCGGCGGAATAGCCGAGAACGAGGAGCAGCTCGTAGAGATCGTCGTGCGCGGGCTGAAGAACAGCCGCATCAGCCAGGTACTCCTCGAGAGGAGCGTCGCAGGCTGGAAAGAGATCGAGTTCGAGGTGATGAGGGACGGAAACGACTGCTGCATAACGATATGCAGCATGGAGAACCTCGACCCGATAGGCATTCATACCGGCGACAGCATTGTCGTTGCCCCGAGCCAGACGCTCGCAGACAAGGAGTATCAGTTGCTGCGGTCGGCTGCTCTTAGGATAATCAGGGCGCTCGGAGTCGAGGGCGGCTGCAATGTACAGTTCGCCCTGGACCCGAAGAGCTTTGACTACTACGTGATCGAGGTCAATCCGAGAGTCAGCCGAAGCAGTGCACTGGCGTCAAAGGCCACAGGCTACCCGATCGCACGGGTTGCATCCAAGGTGGCAATCGGGCTAAGGCTGGATGAGATCACCAATGCGGTCACAGGCAAGACGCAGGCTTGCTTCGAGCCTTCTATTGACTATGTGGTAACGAAGATACCGAGATGGCCGTTTGACAAGTTCACCACAGCGGACAGAGTCCTTGGCACGCAGATGAAGGCTACAGGTGAAGTGATGGCGATCGACCGGACATTTGAAGGCAGCTTGCTCAAGGCGATAAGGTCGCTCGAGACCGGGATCGACAGTCTCAAGCTAAAGGCAGTTGCGGAATGGCCTGACCCGGTGCTGTCGGCCAGGCTGCGAAGAGCCGACGACGAGCGGCTGTTCTGCATAGCCGAAGCGCTCCGGCGAGGGTACTCCGTGGATGACGTTTCAGAGGCGTCCCGCGTCGACAGGTGGTTCGTCAGCAAGATCAAGGGAATCATCGAACTAGAGTCAAAGATCGAGGACACACTGAAGGAGTCATACCTCCAGGGCACATTGACAGACGAGGCAAAAGAAGTTCTGCGCGAGGCAAAGGTGAAGGGATTTGCCGACTCGCACATCGCTCGCATACTCGGCACGCCGGAACCCGAGTTCAGAGCGTTCAGAGAGCGGGCGTTGACACCGGTCTATAAGATGGTAGACACGTGCGCCGCCGAGTTCGAGGCATCCACGCCCTACTACTACTCGACTTACGAGTCAGAAGACGAGGTCGTGTCCAGCGACAGGCGTAAAGTGCTGGTGCTTGGATCCGGCCCGATAAGGATCGGACAGGGAATAGAGTTTGACTACTGCAGCGTGCATTCCGTCTGGGGGTTGAAGGACCTCGGAATCGAGTCCGTCATCATCAACAACAACCCTGAGACCGTGAGCACTGACTTCGACACGAGCGACCGGCTCTACTTCGAGCCCCTGACCGTTGAGGACGTCATGAACGTCGTGCATAAGGAGAAGCCGGAGGGAGTAGTGGTCCAGTTCGGCGGTCAGACAGCCATCAACCTGGCAGGGCCGCTCAAGCAGGCAGGCGTCGACATCCTGGGGACTGCCGTGGAGAACATAGATCTGGCAGAGGACAGGGAGCTGTTCTCAAAGCTGCTCATGTCCTTGGGTGTGCCGCAGGCTGAGGGACGGACCGCGACACACATCGACGAAGCGATGGGGATCGCGCTCAAGATAGGGTTCCCGGTGCTTGTGAGGCCTTCGTACGTGCTGGGCGGTCGAGCCATGGAGATAGTGTACAACCAGGAAGAGCTGTATCGCTATATGAAGTTCGCGGTCGAAGTCTCTCCGAACCATCCGATACTGATCGATCGCTACCTGTTGGGCAAGGAAGTCGAGATCGATGCGATAGCCGATGGCGAGGATGTGTTCATTCCAGGAATAATGGAGCACATAGAGCGTGCAGGCGTCCACTCGGGAGACAGCATGGCTGTGTTTCCGCCGCGGACGCTGTCGAAGGAAGAAGTGCAGTCCATAGTCGACTACACCGTGCAGATAGCTAGAGCTCTGCAGGTGAAGGGCCTTCTGAATATCCAATACGTCCTGCACCGAGGGACTCTCTACTGCCTGGAGGTGAACCCGAGAGCGAGCAGGACTGTGCCGGTTCTGAGCAAGGTGACCGGAGTGCCCATGGTGCGGATCGCCACACAGATCATGCTTGGAAAACGCCTGAAGGACTTCGGACTCGGCACCGGCTTGATGGCTCCTCCTCCGTACGTGACCATCAAGGCTCCTGTCTTCTCCTTCGAGAAGCTGGGTCTGGTCGACACGTCCCTCGGGCCTGAGATGAAGTCCACGGGAGAGGTGTTGGGTATCGGGCGCACCTACGAAGAGGCGCTGTTCAAGGTCGTCGTTGCCGCAGGCTTCCGGCTTCCCAGCTCGGGAAGAGTGCTGTTGTCAGTGGCAGACAAGGACAAAGAGGAGGTCCGCTCGATTGCCGGCGATCTCGTGGAGATGGGATTCGAGCTGATGGGCACATCGGACACCGCTCACTACATCAGCGAGGCTGGCCTTCCGATCACTTTTGTTCCTGCTCCGGGAGAGGGGCTGCCAAATGTCATTGACTTGATCCGCAGCGGCGACGTGAGCTTGGTCGTAAACACTCCGACGAAGGGAAGGCGGCCTGAGACGACGGGATTTAGGATCCGGCGGGCGGCTGTGGAATACAAGGTTCCTTGCCTTACGTCTCTCGACACGGCAAGGGCCGTCGTTTCTGTAATGAAAGCTCGCCAGAGCGGCAGCAATTCGTCCATCTGCTCGCTGAACGAGTATGTGGAGGCATTGGAGAGACGTTCCGGTCTGCGCCCTACTGGAAAGGAAGTGGTTTGACGATGTTAAGAGACTACCCGCTCCTTCACGATGATATTGCTCTGGGTCTGCGGGGTAGAGATCTCGTTAGCGTGCAGGACCTCTCGGTTGAAGAGATATATCGGATATTCCATATCGCTTCGGTGCTGAAGTCGGACACACGCTCCGGCGTGCCTCACCGGGTGCTCGAGGGCAAGAGCCTCGGGATGATATTCAAGAAGCATTCCACGAGAACCCGAGTCTCGTTCGAGGTCGGGATCTGGCAGCTGGGCGGCCACGGACTGTTCCTGAGCGCCGACGACATTCAGATGTCGCGGGGAGAGAGCATAAGCGACACGGCTGAAGTTCTGTCCAGGTATCTCGATGGAATCATGATCCGCACCTACAGCCACGACGAAGTCGTTCAACTGGCTGAGAGCGCCTCTGTGCCGGTGATCAACGGTCTGACCGACCTCCTCCACCCGTGCCAGGCTCTGGCGGACTTGTTTACGGCGTTCGAGAAGAAGGGCAATCTGTCCGGTCTGAAGCTGGCCTTCATAGGGGACGGCAACAACGTTGCGAACTCCTTGCTCGTGGCAGGAGCGAAGCTAGGCGTCAATGTCAGCGTCGCGAGCCCGCCGGGGTATGAGCCACAGTCCTTCATAGTGGATCGGGTCATGTCCTACGCAGCAGAAAGCGGATCGCGGATCGAGATAATCCATGACCCAGTGGAGGCTGCCAAAGATGCAGATATCGTCTACACAGACGTCTGGGCCAGCATGGGGCACGAGCTCGAGAGGGTGCAGCGGGAGAAGAGCTTTGCCGGCTACCAGGTGAACGGCGAGCTCATGGCGGTGGCGAAGCCCGACGCCTTGGTGATGCATTGCCTGCCCGCACACAGGGGCGAGGAGATAACGGCTGAGGTGATAGATGGGCCGAACTCGGTCGTGCTCGACGAAGCTGAAAACCGCCTCCATGTGCAGAAGGCCGTTATGGTGCTGTTGATGCTGTAGCAGAAGAGAGTGCAAAGGAGGAGAATTGTCATGAGCGGTGTCAAGAAGGTTGTGCTTGCCTACTCGGGAGGTCTCGACACTTCCGTGATCATCTCCTGGCTGAAGGAGAACTTCGGCTGTGAGGTCATAGCTATGTGTGCGGACCTCGGCCAGGGAGAGGAGCTTGAGCCCCTGCACGAAAAGGCACTCAAGTCCGGGGCGAGCAAGCTATGCATCCGAGATGTCAAAGAGGAGTTCGTGAAGGACTTCGTGTTCCCCGCACTGAAGGCGCATGCTGTCTACGAGGGTCGTTACCTGCTCGGGACCTCGCTGGCACGGCCGCTGATAGCGAAGAACCTGGTGGAGGTTGCAGCTGAGGAGGGTGCAGACGCTGTCGCACATGGCTGTACCGGGAAAGGAAACGACCAGGTCAGATTCGAGCTGACCGTGAAGCGGTTCAACCCCGACCTGAAGATCATCGCACCCTGGAGATTGTGGGACATCAAGTCGCGAGAGGACGCGATCGACTACGCAGCGGCACGAGGAATACCGGTCCCCGTAACCAAGAAGGACAATTACTCGACGGATAGAAACATATGGCATCTGAGCCACGAAGGCTTGGATCTCGAGAGCCCGGCCAATGAGCCCAAATACGACAGCCTTCTCAAGTTGATCGTGACTCCCGAGAAGGCGCCTGACAAGCCGACCTATGTGGAGATCGAGTTCGAGAAGGGCATACCCGTCGCAGTGGACGGGAAGGCCATGGGCCCCGTGGAGTTGGTCTCCTACCTGAACGAAGTGGCAGGCAGGAACGGCGTCGGAATACTCGACATGGTGGAGAACCGGCTGGTCGGGATGAAGTCGAGGGGCGTCTACGAGACTCCGGGCGGGACGGTGCTGTATGCCGCTCATCGCGAACTGGAGTCGATCTGTCTCGACAGAGAGACCTATCACTACAAGGAACTCGTAGCGGTGAAGTTCGGAGAGCTCGTCTACTACGGACAGTGGTACACCCCGTTGCGCGAGGCTCTGTCGGCCTTTGTCGATGCGACTCAGCAGTATGTGACGGGAACTGTGCGCCTCAAGCTGTACAAGGGCAACTGCATGCCTGCAGGAGCTCGATCTCGGTACTCGCTCCACAGCGAGGAGATCGCAACGTTTGGAAAGAACGATGTGTACAATCACCAGGACGCAGAGGGATTCATCAATCTGTTCGGGCTTCCGCTGAAGGTGCAGGCAATGATGGAGCGTCGCAACAAATAACCAGAACCCGCTGAACATGGAGAGGAGTGGAGTGAGATGGCCAAGCTCTGGTCCGGGAGGTTCTCGAAGGAACAGGACACTCTGATGGATGACTTCCATTCCTCGATTCACTTCGACAGCAGGTTGTATGCAGAAGATATCCGCGGCAGCCTAGCACACGTAAGGATGCTGGCTGCCTGCGGAATCATCACAGAAGAAGAGGGCGAGGCGATAGAGGACGGGCTGTGGGAGCTCCTCGAGGATATCGAGTCCGGCAGAGTGGAGTTCTCGGCGGACGCCGAGGACATCCACATGAACGTGGAAACGTTGCTCATCAGCCGCATTGGAGACGTCGCACGCAAACTGCATACGGCCAGGAGCAGGAACGACCAGGTCGCCCTGGACGTGCGGATGTACGTCCTTAAGGAGATCCACGAGGTCATCGATCTGCTGAAGAAAACTCAATCCACGCTCGTCCGAAGAGCCGAGCAGCACATGGGCGTCCTCTTGCCTGGCTACACTCACCTGCAGAGGGCTCAGCCTATCTTGTTGTCCCACCATATCATGGCGTATTTCTGGATGTTCCAACGCGACATCGAGCGCCTCGAAGACTGCGCGGAGCGGACCGACGTCATGCCGCTTGGTTCTGCTGCGCTCGCAGGCACTACTTACCCCATAGACAGAGAAATGGTTGCTCGCGAGCTCGGGTTCAGCCGAGTGAGCGAAAACAGCCTCGATGCAGTCGCGGACAGAGACTTCATCATGGAGTTTCTGAGCTGCATATCCATTATCATGGTCCACCTCAGCAGGTTTGCAGAAGAAATGGTCATCTGGGCTTCGTCCGAGTTCGGCTTCGTGACGATGGACGATCGCTATTCCACAGGCAGCAGCATCATGCCTCAAAAGCGCAATCCGGATGTGGCGGAACTCGTCAGGGGCAAAGCAGGACGCACATTCGGAAACCTGCTCTCGCTGCTCGTGACTATGAAGGGTCTGCCTCTCAGCTACAACAAGGACATGCAGGAAGACAAAGAGCGCCTGTTTGACTCGGTAGATACTGTGAAGGGATGCCTCACGATCTTTGAGCGGATGATCGACACAGTCACCTTCAATGTGGAGCGGATGAGGGCAGCTCTTGAGGGCGGGTTCATGACGGCTACGGACGTCGCGGACTACCTTGTCAGGAAGGGACTGGCCTTCCGCACCGCACACGAGATAGTGGGCAAGATCGTTCTGTTTTGCGAGAAGCACGGGATCTCCCTGTGCGATCTCCGGCTGGAGGATTGGCGCTCGTTCAGCTCCGCCTTTGAGGCAGATGTCATGGACGCAGTTGATGCAGACGCGTCGGTCGCATCGAGGGACGTCTATGGCGGCACAGCTCACAGCCGAGTGGCAGAGCAGATCAGGCTAGCCAAGAGGTTGCTTGGATGACATAGAGTTCCACGTCTCCGTCTCGATCCTTCCGTTATTACACCTGCCTCGCTTTATCGTTCATACGAGCTGCGGTCAAAGGAACTATGCACCGGCCTGACGATGATCCTCGATCTGGTTTGGAGTCTGAGATATTGCAAGTTTGAGTCTGTTGATGACAGCGCCGTCGAAGGGAGCGAGTTGCGCAGGAATTCGTCTGTGCGTGCCGAAGAACAGCATTATCGTTAATGCAACTGTGCTGGCCTCGTTACGCGAAAGTGCAGTACGTCGAGAGGAAAAGGAGCAAGGACTATGAATTCGGAGAACGTGAGATTAGGCTACGTTCCGACGCGCCGGGATCTGTTCAGCAGAGAAGACGCGGCAAGGTACAAGACAGTGGTGGCTCAGAAGCTCAGATCCATGGGTGTCGACATTGTCGACATCGAGTGGTTGAACGAAGAGGGTCTTCTCTATGATACTGCAGATGTCGAAGCGGTTGTGAAGAAGTTCACCGACGCCGGAGTCGACGCGGTATTCACACCTCACTGCAACTTCGGGACCGAGGCGGCAGTGGCGAGACTCGGGAAGGCGCTGGGGAAGCCGCTACTGCTATGGGGCCCAAGGGACGACGCGCCGCTTCCGACGGGCATTCGCACGCGCGACTCGCAGTGCGGCCTTTTTGCGACCAGCAAGGCACTGCAAAGGCTGGGAGTTCCGTTTACCTACATCACCAACTGCCGAGTTGAGGATTCAGAGTTTGATCGAGGGGTAAAGGAGTTTCTCGGCGTCGCGTCGGTGATCAAGACATTTAGTCACATGAGAATAGGCCAGATCGATACGAGACCGGAGAGCTTCTGGAGTGTCATCGCCAGTGAAGGTGAGTTGCTGAGCAGGTTTGGCATTGAGGTCGTTCCGATCAGCCTTGTCGAGATTGTCGAAGCGATGAATGCTCGGCTGTCGGGGGCCGACAGTGAAGTCGATCGCGTCGTCGAGCAGTTCCGCTATACGGCTGACTTCACCGAGGTCAATGATCAGGATGTGAGGAAGATGGCAGCCCTCAAGCTGGCGATTCTCGAATGGGCTGTTCAGAAACAGCTCTCCGCAGTCGCCATCCAATGCTGGAGTGCACTCCAGATCGCGACCGGAATCATGCCATGCTTTGTCAACGCGGTGCTGACCGATGAAGGGTTGCCGGTGGCATGCGAGACAGATATACACGGCGCCATCACCGCCTCCATGCTATATGCAGCGGGCATGCGTACGCAGGCAGTCTTCTTCGCCGATCTCACGATTCGCCATCCGGAAAACGACAACGCCGAGCTTCTTTGGCACTGTGGTCCCTTCCCGCCGTCGCTGAGAGCTGAGCACAGCCCCGCAAAGGTCGGCAGGCACTACGTCCTTCCGAACCCATGCCCGGGCGTGTGCGAGTGGCAGATCAAGGGCGGCGACATCACTATCGCTCGCTTCGACGCAGCTGACGGCCGTTACTCGCTGCTGTTCGGCAAGGGGCGGGGCGTGAGCGGGCCCATGACCAGAGGCACATACGTTTACGTAGAAGTCGATGACTGGCCGGCCTGGGAACGCAAGTTCATATACGGCCCGTATATCCATCATGTAGTAGGGCTGCACGCTGATGTGTGTGGGATCCTCGAGGAGGCCTGCAGGTACATCCCTGGATTGGCCCCGGACAGAGTCTGAGCAGGGTCAAGGGGAACAGATGGATAAATCTATCTGGCAAGTGAACACTCTGGGGGGTTACACAGATGCCGGTCGTCACTGACAGAGTTCAGGCCTTGGAGATAATTGATAGATTTCGGACCAAACGGGTCAGTATGGCGCTTCTTTGCACCCAGAATCACTGGAACACGGAGGCAGTGGTCGTTGCCGCTCGCAACTTCGCTCGCACCCATGGTGTCAGGGACATAGCCGTGAGCCTGGGGATGACCTTCACCTACAAGCACTGGCCGCAAGCGGTTCGCGCTACGTACAGCGGCGATCCGCGCGCGGGCTTTATCAGCAACATGGAGCACCTCAAGGCTCTCTGCGGGAATCCGGACTCTCCATACGGCGACGTGTACGTGCTGCCGCATTTGGATCATGCTCATCCGGAGAATGACAAATGGGCTCTCACGGAAGGGCTGCCGTACCTCGCAAGCGTGATGTTTGACGCACAGAGCTATACATACGACGAGAACGTGGAACTCACGAGCCGGTATGTCGAGAGATACGGTGGTCAGGTCGTCGTCGAGGGCATTGTGGACCGACTCGGCGTGGACGAACGGGGGTCGGCTGCCGGCGGTCACCGTCGCGCCAACTCCACCGAGTCAGATGATGCCTACGCTGAGAGAGTCAGCTCATATATGAAGGCAACCGGCGTAGACCTTGTAGTCGTTGACCTCGGCACAGAGCAGCAATCGCGATCGGTGGGTGAGTGCCGCTATCTTGGCGACCGGGCAAAGGCCATCACTAGACGCATAGGCCATCCGAGCTTGGTGTTGCATGGTACGTCTTGCCTGTCTCGCGATCAGATGAAAGGCCTGGCGGACGATGGAGTTCTGAGAGTCAACATGTGGACGAGAATCGTGCGGGAAGCTGGACAATACGCAGCTGAGCAGCTCCTTAAGCGGATCGAACAAGTGCGCGAGGGGAACCTCGTTGCGGCTGATCCATACCAGTATCTTTCCGATGCAACCGCCTATAGTATGACACTCATGATGGACGTCTTCGATGTGTTGGGATACGCGAGACTGTAAGGAGGGCTGACCATGGCATGCCTGTATGGACGCAAGCTGACTAGGAGCCAGATACTGGAGCGTGTCGGCGATGTATCGCAAGTTTGCAGGGCTGTTCGAGCCAGGCTGTCGGGAGGGAAGTCTGACGGTGTCGAAGCCGTGCAGCTCAGCACAGGGTCCGGGCTCAACCTGATGGTTCTGCCCGGGAGAGGAATGGACATCTTTTCCGCCGACTACTGCGGGGCGTCTCTTTGCTGGCACTCGCCGACCGGGGTGACCGCACCTGCATATTACGAGCCTGAGGGACTCGGGTGGCTTCGAAGCTTCTATGGAGGGTTGATGGTCACCTGTGGCTTGACCTACGCCGGAGCACCGAGCGTCGACCAAGGGAATGCGTTGGGGCTGCATGGGAGGGTGTCGAATCTTCCGGCAGAGAATGTAAGCGTAGACGGCCAGTGGGACGACGACGAGTATACGGTATGGGTCAAGGGAAGTGTCCGCGAATCCTCGGTCTTCGGTGAGAACGTGGTGCTCACGAGGCGCATATCTGTCAGACTCGGCGAGTCTCGGATCTTCGTCGATGACACAGTGGAGAATCTGGGATACGAGTCAGTGGAGCACATGATCATCTACCACATCAACCTAGGCTATCCGGTAGTGAGCGAGAGCTCTCGACTGCTGACACCGAGCATCACAGTGACGCCGAGAGATGACGAGGCGCGAGACGGAGCCGAGAACTACGCGGCATTTGACCCGCCCACGGGAGGGTATAGCGAAAAGGTCTATTACCACGACGTCGCGTCTTCAGACCAGGGCGGTACCAAGGCGGCACTGGTGAATAGGGAGTTTGGCAACGGTCAAGGCCTTGGCGTCTACATTGCCTACTCGAGAAAGGAACTGCCAGTCCTGGTTGAGTGGAAGATGATGGGCAAGGGGCATTATGTCGTCGGGCTCGAACCAGCCAATTGCCATGTCCAAGGCCGGCGAGCCGAGCGCGAGAGGGGCACGTTGGTGTATCTTGAGCCTGGCGAACGCAGGTCGTACCATCTGGAGATCGGTGTCCTGACCTCAATAGGCGAAATCGACGCAGCAGAGAAGGAGATCGATGGACTGAGGAGGGGATGAGCTGCCGATGAGTCTGATGGGAATCGACATAGGGACGACTGGGTGCAAAGCCTCGGTGTTCGATCTCTCGGGCAGACAGTTGGCTCAGGCCTATCGGGAATACGACATCGTGCGGCCTCGCCCTGGGTGGCAGGAGCTCGATGCCGTTGAGCTCTGGACCAAAGTCAAGGCGGTCGTAGCGGAGGTCGCGGCCAAGACAGCCGGCGATCCTATAGAGGCGTTCTCAGTGTCCTCGTTCGGAGAGGCGATGACGCCCGTGTCCCGCGACCGTCGCATCCTTGGCAACTGCATTCTCGGACTTGACGAGCGAGGGCGGGAGTACATCCCCGATCTTGAGAGAGAAGTGGGTCGTGAGCCACTGTACCGGCTAAACGGCAACCTGCTCGATTACCAGTACAGCATGCCAAAGCTCATGTGGCTCCGTGATCAAGCGCGCGGGGTCTACGACCAGGCTGACAAGTTCCTGCTCTGCGCGGACCTCATCTACTACATGATGGGGTGCGATGCGGTGACTGACTACTCACTGGCCAACCGAACGCTGTTGCTCGACATCAGAGCTAGGCAGTGGTCAGACGTGCTTCTCTCAGCTTCCGGACTGACAAAAGAGAAGCTCCCATCGCTTGCTCAAGCAGGGACTGACCTGGGGACGATCTCACCAAGCATCGCGAAGGAGCTCGGTCTTCGCCCTGAAGTCCGGGCAGTGGTCGGAGGACACGATCAGTGCTGCAATGCCCTGGGAGCGGGAGTTGCAGGTGAGCGCACAGCCGCCTACGGCATCGGCACTTTCGCGTGCATCACTCCGGTTTACTCTGATGTCCCTGACCCAGGCAGGATGATGGAGAACGGCATGAATGTGGAAGACCATGTGGTCGAGGGGCTCTATGTCAGCTTCCTCTACAACGCTTCCGGCGGCTCAGTGGTGAAGTGGTTCCGCGATACCATGGCACAACTTGACAGAGAGCGGATGCTGGAGGCCGGACAGGATGTGTACTCACTGCTGATGGAGGAGATGCCTAGTCGGCCTTCCAACCTGATGGTGCTTCCTCACTTCGCACCTACTGGTCCACCTTACTTCGCCAAAGAGACGTCCGGAGTGATCGCAGGGTTGACCCTAGGCACCGGCAGAGGGGAAATCCTGAAAGGTCTCATCGAGGGAGTGACCTACTACTTCAAGGACGGCTTGGAGTGTATGGAGCGTGCGGGAATCTGCGTGGATGAGTTGCGGCCGACCGGCGGAGGAGCCAAGTCTGCGGCGTGGTTGCAGCTCACCGCAGACATCATGGGTATACCGCTGGCGAAGCCGCGCGTGAGCGAGGCCGGGACACTGGGCGCTGCGATACTGGCCGGCACTGGCATCGGCGTTTTCGCGTCAGCATATGAGGGCGCGACGCAGTGTGTCAGCATAGAGAGGGTATTTGAGCCGGATTCGGAACGCCATAGGATGTATGAGCGCAGAATGGACATCTACCGGCAGATCTATCCCGTCTTGAGACCTCTGCTGCGAGACATAGCCAGACTAGGCGGATGAGTAAGAGGGGCAATGCCATATTGCAGGCTCTTGCGTCTTCAGCCGGTTTGGTCGGTTGCTCTGCACTGGAGATGTGCGGCGAAACGACAATCCGCAGGAGCAGCTGGGACTGTCAGCCGATCTCCGGCCAGCGCACGACAGATGGGGCTGAGGACCAGGGGCTGCCGGATAGGCGCAGGGGCCATCAGAGGCAGCATTACTCCCCTCCGGCCTGGGTACTCGGGGATGGCCCGGATGTTTAGGCAGATGACGGCATGACAAAGGCGTCGTAATTGGGTCAAATGGACATGAACCGGAGGTTTCCAGTCCCCGATACCCATATTTGGACCGCAATCGACACACACGACACTCGTCGACACTTGATTAGCAACATTAACGATAATATGATTGTGGTAGAGAACCGTATTTTGGTCACGAACCATAGGATTAACGATACCACATAAGTCGTCCGATGACCCTCGACACGGGAACTACAGGGAGGCGCGCAGACATGAATGCATTTCCTCGTACTACAGTTGGTGGCGTTTCTGTTTCGAGAATGATCATCGGAACCAACTGGTTTTTTGGATATAGCCATCGCAGCCCGGCTCAGGACGCCCTGATTGTGGAGCGGGTTCTTAACAGAAAGACCGTGTCAGATATCCTGCAGGTCTTCTTCTCCGCTGGAGTCGACACGATTATGGGACCGCTGTCTCGTGAGGGCTTCTACGAAGTCATAGACCCTGCAATCAAAGATGCGGAAGACCGTACCGGCGTCCAGTGCATACGAGTCGACACCCCGGAGATCATGGTTGCGGACACCGCTGAGGCTCGGTCAGAGACAGAGCGGATGTTCGACCGTGCAGCGGAAAGGGGCGCTCGTATATGCATGCCTCACCATTCGTCTGTCGAGCAGCTGTTGGATAGAGGGGCTCGCACGATTCGTCGCCTTGACGACTATATCAAGATGATCAAAGATCGATCCATGGTTCCCGGGCTATCCGCACATATGCCTGAGGTTGTCGTATATGCCGACGCGATGGACATAGGCGTTGAGACCTACATCCAGATCTACAACCCTATCGGGTTTCTCATGCAGCTCGAAGTAGAGGCGGTGCATAGGGTGATCTGGAAAGCAAAGAAGCCAGTGATGACGATCAAGCCGATGGCCGCCGGAAGGGTAACGCCGTTTGTCGGCCTATCGTTTGTCTGGAACACGATCAGGGATATCGACATGGTTACAGTTGGCACGATGTCACCCAGAGAGGCTGCGGAGGTTATCGAGATCTCGATGGCTGCAATGGAGCGACGTCTACCCGATCTGGCACCGCGAGCGACTACCGGCCAAAGATCGCTCATAGGCTCTCTCGCAGAACGCAGGGGGTAGGTGCTATCGCGGCACCGCCCAGATGCGTCGACCCGCTGATTCAGGCGGCCGATGGAAGGTGTTGGTCGAACACTAAATCCGAGTATTGCCGGTTCCATTCATCGAAGCGCAGATGCGCGTGTCTACATCTGCATTTGGAGGGGGAGCTATGTGCGGATGCTTGCGGATAGGTGTCGTAGGTGCCGGGTTCGTCGGTGAGCGGCATATGGACGCCATACGGCGAATCGGACAGGCGCACCTAGTGGCCGTAGTCGATACCGACTACGACTTAGCGCATGCAAGATCGGAGCAGTACGGAATACCCCGGTGTGGTGTAGCCATAGATGAGATACTGGACGAGGTAGATGTCATACACAACTGCACGCCCAACAACATGCACGTGGAGGTCAACACTAAGGCGATACGCGCTGGGAAGCACATCTTCTCAGAGAAACCGCTGGCTCTGAACACCACGGAGTCTCGGGCGATGCTAGACTGCTTAAGGCGAAACCCGAAGGTAGTCCATGCGGTCAATTTCAACTACAGGATGAACCCGATGGTGCAAGAGATGAAGCAGAAGATCGCAGCCAACGAGATAGGAGACGTGCTGTTGGTGCACGGAGCCTATCTCCAGGACTGGCTGATGTTTGACACCGACTACAACTGGCGCCTGGAACCCTCGGTGGGAGGACCGCTGCGGGCGATCGCCGACATCGGATCTCACTGGATTGACGCAGTTCAGACAGTGGTTGGTTCGAGCATTGCGGAAGTCTGTGCCGACCTGGCCACACTCATACCTATCAGGAAGAAGAGAAAGGACGACCGCGCGGCCACCTTCTCCAAGGGTGGCGGTACGGATTACGAGCTTCGCCCTGTGACGACAGAAGACTATGGCGCTGTCCTGTTTCGTATGCGAAACGGCGCCAGGGGAGTCTTCTATGTGTCCCAAGTCAGCGCCGGTAGGAAGAATTGCCTGTACTTGGAGGTTGATGGCACCAAGTCGTCGTTGTACTGGAATCAAGAGAGGCCCGAGGAGATCTTCATTGGCAACAGAGATAGCGCCAGCCTGCTGATGACGAGATCACCTGACCAGCTATCGGCTCAGGCAGCGTCATACGCTTGCCTGCCGGCAGGGCATCCTGAGGGGTGGAACGACGCACTCCTGAACAACATAAGGGCATTCTACAGGTTCATTGCCGATGGGAAGGTGCCCGGGGTAGACGACTGTGACTTCGCCACGTTTGAGGACGGCCATCGTGTGATGCAGATAGCTGAAGCCATTCTTAGCAGCAGTAGGACGCGGAGCTGGGTGTCTGTCGATGGGAGAGAACGTCACATGCGTCGGGTGGAACAGCTGCACGTCAGCAGGACCGTGCAGATCTGGGCTCAGAGGCTCTGGGAGCAGGAGACTGCGCTATCGCGGAACTTGCGGCTAGCCCTTAGGCAGCCAGTGGGCGAGTTTCCGTATCAGGGCCTGGAACTCTGCGTATCAGACTGACCCCGGAACCGGGTTCCTCGGCCTTGACAGGCCGTGACCCCAGATCCGGCAATAGGAAGAGCTGATATCACATCTATCCATATTGGTCACACAGCAACCGCTGATTGCCTCAGCCGGGACAGTCAGAACCGAAGCCTGGCAGGTACTGTTGCTCCCTAGGCTGTCTAGAGTGGACGAGCATTGCTACTAGTTCAGTTGCAGAGGCGGCGGGTCCTGATGACAACAAGGTCTTCTCGTACGATAGCAATAGCCCTGTTCTCGGTACTGTTTTTCGTGCAGCTGGTCGGAAGTGCAGAGGCAGTGATTCCGTACAGCAGCTATACATATGACTTCTGGCAACGAGCAGTAGCCGCACCGCAGGCCTATGTGCCTTGCGGTACTATCACAGGCGCCAGCTTGGCATTGGTGACTTCAAGGCTCCTCAGGATATCTTCGTCGCCGATAGCGGAGAGATATACATACTCGATAGCGGAAACGGGCGCATCGTTCAGTTGAGTAAGGAGCGGGAGCTTGTCAGAATTATCGATGGTTTTGTGGTCAGTGGCCAAATGCACAGGTTTTCTCAAGCGAAGGGCTTGTTTGTTACCGACGATGGTCACATCTACATAGCAGATACGCTCAACGAACGGGTGGTTCACCTTGATGAGCATGGAGATCTGGTGCAGATCATTGGTGCTCCCAAAAGCCCGGTCGAAGGAATCATCCCTGACTCGTTTAGATACAGGCCTATCAGGCTAGTAGTCGACAGCTCGCGCAGGATCTATGTGGTGGCAGAAGGCCAGGCCGAAGGCATCCTGCAATTCACTCCCGATGGCGAGTTTCTCGGCTTCTTCGGGTCTCCAAGGGTCACTCCGAGTTTGGCTGACGTCATCTGGAGCAGGCTAGCCACTCGCGAGCAGCGGGAGAGACTGGCCTTGTTCCTGCCGACCGAGTACAGCAGCATCGATCTCGATGAGAGAGGCTTCTTCTTTACCACTATAGCTGCAGGGGACATCGTGAGGACCGAGCCGATCAGGCGCCTAAACCCGAGTGGTCAGAGCGTAACGAGGCGGCTCGGATTCACCGACCCCGTTGGCGACCCCCAGTGGATTGCCTCGCGGTTCTGCGATGTGGTTGCTCGCCCGGGCGGGCTGTACAGTGCCTTGGATCAGACCAGGGGACGGGTGTTCACCTACGACTCTAGCGGCTATTTGCTTTATGTGTTCGGCTGCAAGGGCAAGCAGGCAGGGGCCATTGACGTACCTCGTGCAATCGAACAACAGGGCAGTTACATACTGGTCGTTGATGAGGGCACTAACGAGGTCAAGGTGTACAAGCCTACGCAGTACGCCACTTTGATACACACAGCCCTGTACTACTACCAATGGGGGAATTACGAAGACTCGGCCCGTGCCTGGGAAGCTGTTCTGCATCTCAACGCGAACTACGATCGAGCCTACTGCGGAATAGGACTGAGCCACCTGCTGAATGGGCGTCTTGAGGATGCACTCAGGTACTTCAGACTAGGCAATGATCGTGCAATGTACTCGAAGGCGTACCGGCTATACCGCCGTGACGTCGTTGACGAGCACCTCGGTAAGGTCTTGACCGTAGCACTCGTCATAGCCGGGATGCTCGTGTTCGCCGTGAGATGCGGCGTGTTTGCCAGGCTTTGGCGGCTGATCAGAGGAGGCTATGATGCCGCAGACAAGGCGATGCAGCAAAGAGCGAGACCTCTGAAGGCAGTCTGGAACTGGCTGAAGACGACGGCCAGAGGTGTATTCTTCGCCTTGTATGTGATCATCCATCCATTCGATGGATTCTGGTGCCTTAAGCACGAGAAAAGAGGCAGTGTTCCCTCCGCTCTAGTCATCCTCCTGATGACCCTTGCGAGCTTCATCGTTGTCCGGCAGTACACGGGGTTTGTCCTGAACCCGCGTGATCTCCGTGAACTCAACATATACCGCGAAGCTTCGGGCGTATTGGTGCCTTTCGCACTATGGTGTGTCATCAACTGGGCCCTCACGACCCTGGTAGATGGTAAAGGCACGATCCGAGACATGCTGATCTCCTCAAGCTATGCTCTCACACCATTGATCATCATCTACCTACCTGCGACCTTCTTGAGCAATTTCCTGGTCGCAGAGGAGGGGTCTCTATACTACCTGATCCTGGCCGTCGGCGCAATATGGGCTGGGGCGATGCTGTTCATAGGAACTATGGTCACACATGACTACAGTGCAGCTACTACGCTCTTTACTAGCGTGCTGACGGTCGCCGGGATACTTGCTGCAGTGTTCATCGGAGCGTTTTGGCTCGTCCTGATGGACCAGATGGTAGCGTTTATCGGCGATCTCTACACGGAGATAGCACTTAGATTGTAGGCACAAAGCAAAGTGTTCCTGCGACATGGAGGGTTGCTGGTGAAGGCCTTGTCCAGACTGACCGCCTTGCTTATCAGCTCACTCGCCTTTCTGTTGTTGCCGAGTGCGTTGCTCGCTCACGCCTCGGTTGGTGCGGAAGACGATCAGCGCCTCGCCGGCTACGAGGTGTATGCAGAAACCAGCGCACTGCAGCTACTTGTCAATGAGGCCAATGCACAGGTAGCAGTCAGGGAGAAACGCACCGGCGATATATGGTTTACCAACCCCCAGGATGTGGATCAGCAAGAACGCATCGCCAAGGGTGCGCTCAAGGACAGGATCAAGGCTCAACTCTCGATGTCGTACTACACTCCCCGGGACCAGCTTATCACGCTCGACAGCTACAACGATGCCGTCAAGTACGGGCAGTTCTCAGTAACGCAGATCCAGGACGGCGTACGAATCGAGTACACTCTTGGGCGTGAGTGGAATGACGCCGATTACCTGCCTGTCATGATCAGCCAGAAGTCCTTTGAACGCAATATCCTGAGCGTGATAGGCGACAGCAACCTGGATCTGTTCCTGCGATGCTGCGACCTGGTTCAAATGGTTCCCGTAAGTGAGGAATACCCATCCATTGATGTGTTCAACCTCGATTCCAGCGTCTTTGGCAACTACACGCTGACTGCTGTTGGCAAGAGTCTGACCGAGCGGAACCGCAAGACCCTCATCGAGAACTTCGTTGACCAGCTAGTCAGCTCAAGGAGCGACCTCGAAGGGAGAAGCGATATTCGCAGTTCCCACATTCCGGCATTGATGAGGGAGCAGCCCGTCTATGTCCTGAACTCCAGGGCTCGCAGATGGGATCTCGATGATATGATAGCCGTCCTCAAGGAGACAGGTCTGAGCCCTGTGGAGTTGAGATGTGACGATGAGCTGCTTGGCCTCGACGCGCCCAAAGCTGCCTCCATCGTGTTTAGAATAGCGCTCGAGTACAGGCTCGAGGGAGACTGCCTGGTGGTTACCGTTCCGATGTCGGATATCGAGTATCCGACTGGTGTTGTGAACGAGTTTGGCCAGAAAGAGACTTACCACCTCTACTCGATTAACCTACTGGAGTACTTCGGGGCTGCTGGAGAGGAAGCTCAGGGGTACATTCTTGTTCCCGACGGATCAGGTGCCCTGATCAACTTAAACAGTGGGAAAGCTGCCTCAGCATACCAG
>JAAYAB010000120.1 GCA_012719595.1 Bacillota bacterium | reverse complement strand
TGGAGGAATAGGGCCCATAGGTCCGCACAGGCAATCCAGGGGAGGTAGCACCAATCATGTCGTTGGTCAACATCACAGGAGTGTCTCTGACATATCACGATCCGGAGGGAGAAACTGAAGCGCTCCACGACGTGAATCTCTCGGTGGAGCCCAGGGAGTTCGTGGTCATAGTCGGCCCAAGCGGATGCGGCAAGAGCAGTCTTCTGTCCATAGTTGCCGGACTGGTAAAGCCGAGTAGGGGCGAGGTGCACATAGGAGGGGACCGCATAGTCGGCCCCTCAAGGCGCATCGGGTACATGCTCCAGCACGACTATCTGTTCGAGTGGAGGACAATCCTGGACAACGCCCTGCTCGGACTGGAAGTCCGGGGAGAGAGGACCCGCGAGTCGGTGGCCGAAGTCAAGCGGTTGATGCAGAGATACGGTCTAGGAGGATTTGAGCGTCACTATCCCAGGCAGCTCTCCGGAGGCATGCGGCAGAGGGCGGCGCTCATAAGAACTCTCGCCGTCCGGCCGGACTGCCTGCTGCTCGACGAGCCGTTTTCCGCTCTCGACTATCAGACGAGACTCAGGGTGGCAGAGGAGGTCTACAGGATACTGAAGGACGAAGACAAGACTGTGATCATGGTTACGCACGACATAGCCGAGGCTGTGAGCATTGCAGACAGGATCATAGTGATGACCCCCAGGCCTGGGACGATTCTGTCAGAACACAAGATCGTCTTCGATTGCCCGCGGAGGACGCCTCTCACCACCCGCAGGCAGCCGGAGTTTCCAGGCTACTTCAACGCAGTGTGGAAGGACCTCAACAGCTCAGAGGGAGTGGTCGCAATAGGTCAGGAGGATGCACCGTGAACATCAGACGAGTTTTCAACCGGAAGGATCGCGTTAAGCCGACCTCGAGCGAGCACGCCCAGTACCTGCGCAGAACCCGGCAGGTAAAGGCAATGGTGGTTCTGCTCCGAGTGTCGATATTCGCCGGAGTCTTTGTTCTGTGGGAAGTTGCGGCGAGGCTTGGCTGGATGGATGCGTTTGTGACGTCACAGCCCTCCAGGGCTTTTGCTACTGCAATGAACCTTGCGAGGCGGGGCGAACTCGCCATGCACCTCGGCTACACTGTCGGAGAGACGGCTGCAGGCTTTGTTCTTGGGACCCTGATGGGGGTAGTGGCAGCAGTGTTCCTCTGGTGGTCGCCATTCCTCTCCAGGGTTCTGGAGCCCTACGTAGTCGTGTTGAACTCAATACCAAAGGTCGCGTTGGGGCCCATCTTCATCGTCTGGCTCGGCACGAACGTGAACGCGATAGTAGCCATGGCCATAGCGATATCAGTAATCGTGACAGTCATGATGGTGTATGCAGGGTTCAGAGAGGTGGATCCGAACAAGATCAAACTGCTGCGGACCTTCGGCGCTACCAAGCTGCAGGTGCTTCAAAAGGTAGTGATCCCGTCGAGCATTCCGGTGATCATTGCTGCGCTCAAAGTCAACGTAGGGCTGTCGCTCGTGGGGACTATCGTTGGGGAGTTCCTGGTGTCCAGGGCAGGCCTGGGCTTCCTGATAGTCTACGGCGGCCAGGTCTTCAACATGAGCCTGGTGATGAGCAGCGTTATTCTGCTCTCGGGCGTGTCCGTGATCCTGTACTACCTCGTCTCGCGACTGGAGGATTACGTGGTAAAGTGGCGCCAGTGAGCGACGCGAGCGCGGCATGCGTTAGGATTCTGTCACCGTCACCACGCACATAACCGATACCCCAAGACCTCTCCCGGGGTCGGTCAGACCCTCGCCGCTGGTGACGGTGATGCCTACGTCTTCGGCCTCGATTCCGAGAAGGTGGCTGATAGACTCCCTCATTGCGGCTATGTGCGGACTCAGGCGGGGCCTTGCGCACTCGATCGAGATCGACACGTGGCTGATCGCCTGGCCTGGCTGCAGGTATTCGACCGCTTTGCGGACATACGCGGAGCTGTCCGTGATGCCGTCCTGCAGACACATGCGATCCGCCACCTCGCCGAGTATCGCGCACCCGGTAACTCCCGACACGGCGTTGGTCAGCGCATGCAGGACAACGTCTCCGTCGCTGTTTGCTTGGAGTCCAGGACAACCCGGTATGCGGATTCCCCCAAGCACGAGAGGCTTGCCTGTCTCCTCATCGCCGAATCTGTGGCTGTCCTGACCGATCCCGACTCTGACAAGCATAGCTATGGCCTCCAGGCGTGACAGCGTCCTGCGTTCATTATACATCACGCCGGTGGCACACGCTATGCTCTGACCTTCCTCTTCCTCTCGTCGATCAACTCTCTAGGGACGGGATAGCTGTTCATCAGCCACCCGATCATGCAGGTCACCTGTTCAGTTCCGCTGAGCGTCCCGAACCCGGGATCCGCCTGGCTGCAGGCCCGATACGCTTGGTCCCATTCATGCGATGCCCAGAACATCAGTTGATTCGAGATCCATCGCCGCTGCTCCACATGCTTCGCTCCTTCCGTCGCAGATCTTCCGAATCGCGGAAGCGCCCCTAGTCACTGACAGTCGTCCTCAGCGCGTCGAGCAGGCCCAGAACTACGTGTGCCAGTCCGAAGCCAGCTACCCCCGCGCCAATGCTTCCTCTGAGCTTTTTCAGTCCAACTGCAGTCACGGCTACGCCAAGCGCGACCACGACCAGACTCGTCGCAGGGATCTTCACCGTCGTCACCTCCAGCAATCGCCCCTAATCTGCGGCCTGGTTTAGTCTGCCCTCTGGCTCTGCATAAGATGTGTGCGGCGCTCCGGCGCGGCAAGGCCGGCTGACAAGGGTCAGCCGACCGCTGAGTCTTGTTCACACAAGGTATTCTGTATACATGAGTTGGCGTGCTTGACACCGGTTTGGCGGCTGTGCTACGGTAGCTTAAAAATCTTCATACAGGAGTGTGGGCAATCGGATGGTTAGGCGCACTTACGGGCTCGAGTCCATTGGACTGCGGAATACGGGTCAGGTGTACAGAAACCTGCCTGTTCCTGAGCTCTTGGAGCATGCCATCGCAAGAAACGAGGGCGTCCTCGCATCTAGTGGTGCGCTGTGCATTGAGACAGGCAAGTACACCGGGCGGTCGCCAAAGGACAAGTACATCGTTGACGAGCCTTCGGTCCGCGATGAGATCGACTGGGGATCGATCAACGTTCCCATAAGCTGTGAGGCGTTCAACCGTCTCTGCAGCAAAGTCGCAGCGTATGTTCAGGGCCGCGATCTTTACATCTTCGACGGCTACGTCGGCGCGGACCCTGCATACAGGATGGGCGTGCGAGTGGTCACAGAGTTGGCTTCTCAGAGCCTGTTCTGCCATCAGCTCTTTCTCAGGCCGTCGCCGGAGGCACTCGAGCAGCACCAGCCCGATTTCACCGTGATCTCTGTCCCGGGCCTGGAGGGCGATCCGAAAGAGGACGGACTCCGCAGTGAAGCCTTTATCGTTGTCAGCTTTGAGAAACGGCTGGTCTTGGTAGGCGGGTCGAAGTACGCAGGTGAGATCAAGAAGTCCATATTCTCGTTCATGAACTACTTCATGACGAAGAAAGATGTACTTCCGATGCACTGCAGCGCCAACATGGGCGAAGACGGTGACACTGCGCTCTTCTTTGGATTGTCCGGGACCGGCAAGACCACGCTGTCAGCCGACCCGCAGCGGCGCCTCATAGGGGATGACGAACACGGTTGGTCGGACAGCGGCATCTTCAACTTCGAGGGCGGATGCTACGCGAAGCTGATCCGGCTCTCCCAAGAGAACGAGCCTCAGATCTGGAACGCAATCCGATTCGGCGCGATCATCGAAAACGTGGTGCTCGACGAGGCATCCAGAGTTCCTGATTACGACGACGACAGCCTGACTGAGAACACCCGGGGCGCATACCCTGTGGAGTACATCCCCAACTGCGTCATACCGGGCGCTGGAGGACACCCGAAGACGATCCTCTTCCTGACTGCTGACGCGTACGGCGTCCTTCCGCCTATTGCCAAGCTCACGAAGAACCAGGCGATGTATCACTTCA
>JAAYAB010000119.1 GCA_012719595.1 Bacillota bacterium | reverse complement strand
CGCTCCTCGGTCTGCACATCGAAGAAGCAGGTCTTGCTTGCGCTCCACACTATGTCAATGCTTTCGCCCGCGTTGACTCGGTAACGAGGATCAATGGACGCCACCGTCAAGGTCTTGCCTGCGTAGAAGTAAACCAGTCGCTGAGGGCCGAGCATCTCTACAGCGAGAACGTTCACAGTCGTTTTGACTGGTTCCGCAGCGACACCATCGTCTGCGATGTGGATCTCCTCAGGCCGAATGCCCAGTATCACTTCACCGCCGACGACCGGGCCGAGGCTCTTTGCCAAGCTGCCCGGCAGCGGGATCCGGAGTTCCGGCGTTCCGAGGTCCTCATCAGGCGTGGCGATAAAGCAGGTCTCTCCGTTGGCCGATTCGACCCTGCCCCGCACCAGGTTCATGGCAGGTGAGCCGATGAACTGCGCGACAAACGCGTTCCTCGGGTGAGCGTAGAGCTCTTCAGGAGTCGCGACCTGCTGAATCACGCCTTTGTTCATGACTACGATGCGATGGCCCAGGGTCATCGCTTCCTCCTGGTCGTGCGTGACATAGACGGTCGTGGTTCCGAGCATCCGCTGGAGTTTCGCAAGCTCGACACGCATCTGCACTCGGAGCTTGGCGTCGAGGTTGGAGAGAGGCTCGTCGAGGAGGAAGACCTCCGGGTGTCTCACGATCGCACGTCCCAGAGCGACTCTCTGGCGCTGCCCGCCGGACAGCTTCTTCGGAAGCCTGTCGAGCAACTCCTCGATCCCGAGCATGCGAGCGACATCGGCGACTCGCTTCTGGACCTCCGCCTTCGGGTATTTGAGGTTCTGCAAGCCGAACGAGAGGTTTTGCTTGACGGTCATATGAGGATAGAGAGCGTAGTCCTGGAACACCATTGCTATGTTCCGGGCACGCGGGTGAAGCATCGTGATGTCCCGGTCGCCGATGAAGATTCGTCCCGAGGTCGGACGTTCGAGGCCTGCGATAAGCCGGAGCGACGTGCTTTTGCCACAGCCCGACGGCCCGACGAAGACCAGGAACTCTCCATCATTGATGGTCAGGTTGCAGTTGTTGACCGCTATAACCTCATCAGGTGTGCCTACATTGAACACCTTGACTACGTTCTGGAAATGCACGCTACCCATCGCACTTGCCCCCACTCGTCCTGATTTCGATTTGCTGCTTCTCTTCCCTGGCTATATCTATAAAGGCCGCCACAAGAGGTGGGATGAGCATTATCCCAAGGAACAAGACACCCAATACAACGAACGGGTAAATCGGCATCGTCTCTCCTCCTCAACCCTTCACTGCGCCCACGGTGATGCCCTGGACCACATACTTCTGGAAGATGAAGAAGACGATGATCATCGGGATTGCCGCAATGACAGCTGCAGCCATCACTATGCCATAGTCAGTCAGCGACGGCGGCATCCCCGATATCCCTGCACCCATGAGCGAAGACAGACCCGCTTGGAGCGTGAGCATCTTCTTGCTCTTGGATACGAGATACGGCCAGAAGTACGAGTTCCATCCACCCATGAAGCTTGTGATTCCGATTATCGCCAGTATGGGCTTTGCAGTCGGCAGCACGATCCGCCAGTATATCTTGAATTCGGAACAAGCGTCTATGCGCGCCGCCTCGAGAACGCTTGTCGGAAGCGTCTGTATGTTCTGTTTCATCAGAAATATCCCGCCGACTCCTGCAAAGCCGGGGAACAGCAACGCCCAGTACGTGTCCATCCAAGCGTACTCGTGCATCATGCGGTACAGGGGTATGAAGGTTACGAATCCGGGGATCATCATCGTCGCCACGATCGAGAGGAATATGAGGTTTCGTCCGGGGAACTTCAGCTTGGCCAGGGCATATCCTCCCATCGAATCGAAGATCAGATTCGAGATGGTCGGAATGGTAGCTACCAAAGCGCTATTGATGAACCACCTCATCACGGGGCGCTTCTCCAGCCAGAAGGGTGCATCCAGCTGGAAGAGGTCACGGAAGTTCTTCAGTGACGGTTCCAGCGGCCAGAACCTTACGTCGCGCATGGTCAGGCTCTTGCCTAGGTTGTCAAACGACATGATGAATGTGAAGTATATCGGAAGTAGCGACATGACCGCCCACGCCGTCAGTATGAGATAGGCAAGCGCCTTGCCGATCTTGCGCAACCGCTCGGTCCTTTCGAACGAGTAAGCCAGCCGGCTTTCGTAGCTTGGTTGAGGTTGAGCTGTCACGGTATCACCTTCCAGCATCAATACTCGACATCTGTGCCGAGGAGTTTGAAGTTGACCAGCGAGATAACCATGATCACAAACATGAGAACGACGGCCATGGCTGACGCGAGACCGAAGTTGCCGTAGCGGTAGAACGTTTCGTAGATCCTCCAGTTGACGAACTCGGTCGATCTGATGGGACCGCCTCTAGTGATGAAGAACGCTCCCGAGAACGTCTGGAAGGACTCGATGAGCTGAATTACGAGGACATACAGCGTCGTCGGCTTCAGAAGCGGCCATGTGATGCGCCAGAACTTCGACCAGCCTGAGGCCGCGTCGATGTCCGCCGCCTCGTAGAGACTCTGAGGTACGCGCTTCAGGGCAGCAGTGTACAGCAGAACGCCCATGCCGTGCCCGCTCAGCCAGATCATTAGCATCAGCGTAAGGAGTGCTGTGTCCGGAGAACCGTACCACCTTAGAGTCGGCAGACCCAGTTTTTCGAGGATCAAGTTCGCAAGACCGGACATCGGGCTGAAGACCCAGATCATGATCACGGACATCACAGTGGCGCTGATGACACCTGGCAAGTAGAACGCGCTCTTGTAGAAGTTCGCCGAGCGGTCCCCCAGAGGGTGAATGAGCAGCGACAGCCCCATCGCGATTGCGATGTTGACCGGAACCGTAAAGAGAGTATACATAGCCGTGATCTTTACGGAGTGCCACCATCCTGAGGTGTCCGTCAGTATGTCTATATAGTTCTTCAGACCAATGAAACGCACGTTTCCGATGTTGCTGAGGTTGAACTCCTGAAGGCTGAAGATGAACGCACGAATCAGGGGATAGAAAAGGAATAGGGCCGACCATGCGAGATCGACGGCTAGGAAGATGTACGCCCAACGCCATTCGCTATACTTGCTGTCCTCGAAATAGCGTTTCCATGCGGCTTTCAGGTTCATACAACCTGCTCCTTTCTACGGGAGGGACCCGGCAGGCCGAGGCCTGCCGGGTCGATGGGTCTCAGATCTTCTGACCTGTCTTCTTTGCGAAGTCCTCCAGGTCTTTCACCATAGCTGGAGCTTCCGAAGTCAGCCTCTTGTCCTTCGGTATATCTTGGGCTATCTTGTCCAACGCGGCCTGCAGCTTATCGACTGCCTGCTGAGGAGTGATCTTGTTCAGGTATACTTCCTCAGAGGTGGGAGTCAACACTTCCTGCCTGAACTTCGTCAGAGCATTCTGCACGTCAGTCGTGGTCGCCATCGTGATGTACAGGTCGAGTCTCGGATGCCAGGTCTGGGCGATCTGCTCCATGTACTGTGCGTTCGCATCTGACCCGAGGATTCCAGGGAACCAGGCGTCCTCGCCCATCCAGACTCTCATGTCCGACGGGATGAAGGCGCTATGCGCCAAGAGCGGCTGGAAGACCGGGTTCGCCAGGAACTTCGCGAACTTGAACACGTTGCGGGTGTGGGCGTCGCCCTTGTACGGCTCCTGCTTGAAGTGGTAGTAGCCGTAGACATACACTCGTATCGGATGGTTTGGAGAGTTCTTGTCAGGCTTCGGCCTGGGCACCAGATACGCGTCGACCTTCTTACCGGTCTCGAGTCCCTTGTCGATCAGGCGGTTGCGCTCTGCGACCTCGTCGAGTATGTCAGAGCCTGCTGCACAGAACATTGTCTTGCCCTGAACGAAGGCGTCACGGCACTCGTCAGTCGATGCCCCAATCGACTCTGCGGGGATGACCTTTTCCTCATATACCAGTTTCTGGATCCAGGTGAAGCCCTTCAGGAACGCATCCTTGTCGAGGAAGAAGTCACCGGTCTTGATGTCGATGAAAGTCTGGCCCTCTGCCTTCAGCCTAAGCGCTATTGGACTGCACCAGTTCGCTGTGAGAGCCAACCGTGTGCCGTCGCTGTCCACGGTAGGACCGAAGTAGGATCCCCATTGATCGATCTTGCCGTCGTTGTTCGTGTCCTTGGTGGCTACGCGCGCGATCTTGAGGAAGTCGTCCCAAGTCCACCCGTTCTTCTGGATCTCGAGCGGATCATAGCCTGCCTCGCGAACCATATCGCCGTTGATCACACCTGTCCCGTCGATGTAGTTCGTCCACGGCCAGATCATGTAGCCTTCGCGTCCAGGGAATCTGCAGGACTCGAGAATGGCAGGGCCCATGACCGCTTTCTCGAACTCGTCGAAGTAATACTCATCCGGCACTGTCAGGATGTCTTCCCACTGTCCTCCACCTCTGCCTGGAGCGAGGAGGTACTCTCTGGGACCTACCAGTATGTCTGGACCTTGTCTGTTGCCGAGCATCACGCCGACCTTGTTCCACAGGTCTCCCCACGAACCGTAGTTCAGTTGGACCTCAATGTTCGGATTCTGCTCCATGAACAGCTTCGCGACAGCCTGGAGATAGGATCCACTCGGGTAGCTTGGGTCGAAGTTGCTCGATCCCATGACCACGATGACGTCCTTCTCGATGACAGCGTCGGGCTGGTCATCGTACGGATAGCCGTCAAAGGGTTCCGGAACGTAGGCTGCCAGCGCGGACCCAGCCAATGCAAACACAGTCAACAAGGCTAGGCATAGCAGAGCAAGTCTCTTCACGTTTCTTCTCCTCCTTTATTTCCGGTCCTAGAGTCGTCGAAGGGTCCCAACAGATATGTTGTCAGACAGCGTTCGGCCAGATCACCTCCTTACCGGACGCAACACGAGTCTCGAGCGACGAGTTCAACAGGATAGACAACCTGTCTGATCACACTTCTCTCGCGACTGCCCGGTCCGGCCTTGATCTTTTCCATCAATAGCCGTGCTGCGCAGCGGCCGATCTCCCTCGGGAACTGCGCCACGGTAGTCAATGGGACTGGAAGATGTCTCACGACATCGAGGTTGTCAAATCCGATGATAGACAGATCGTCGGGAATCACGATGCCCTTTTCTCTGCAAATCTGCACGATGTCCAAAGCCACATAGTCGTTGACTGCGACCACTGCGGTAGGCGAGAGCTCTTTGTAGAAGCCATAGAAGGCGGCACAGGTTTCCTCTCTGCTCATGCGCGGGTCGATTGAGTAAACCCACCGATGATCGTAGTCCAGGCTGTACTCACGCAGAGCGCTCTTGTAGCCGATTATGCGGTCCTCGATACTGCTGGTTTGTGTGAACTGGTTCTTGACGAACGCTATGCGTTCGTGTCCCAGCTTGATGAGGTGCTCTGTTGCTCTGTAGCCGCCGTCGATGTTGTCAGACATGACACAGTCTGTCTCGCAGTCCTGCAGCCTGCGGTCGATGAGGACGAAAGGAAACCCCTCGGTTTTGAGGTCGAAGATCACCGTGCTGTCCTTCTGGTCTTCCGCGGGGAGAATGATGAGTCCGTCGACGCCCTCGTCCTTCATCTGCCAGATGTTCCGGGCTTCTCTCTGGTAGTCGTTGCCCGAACTCATGTAGATCATGGAGTACTGCTCTTCCTGGAGTGCCTCTTCGATGCCGTTGAGCATCCGAGACTCGAGTTCTTTGTCGCAGTAGTCAAGAATGACTCCTATCCGATGGCTGCCGCTGCGCGGCCGGTTCGCGATGTTTTTGCTGTAGACGAACGTGCCGTTGCCCTGGACTCTGTAGAGATATCCCTTGTAGACGAGTTCTTGAATGGCCTTCCGCACGGTGAAGCGGCTGACATCGAGCTCCTTGCACAGCTCTCGCTCGGGCGGAATCACATCCCCCGGACGGTACTCGTCAGACTTGATCTTGGCAAGCAGGAGCTCCTCAACCTGCCTGTACAGTGGAACGCTCTTGTTGCGGTCAATCGGCTCGATATTCACTAGCGCATCCTCCAATATCAGCTGACAGACGAGTCACCCTCAGAGAATCGGGTTGACCGATGGTACGCATAGTGGTGCGTACCAATTTTACTTCGTATTATTCTGTGGATTGATCTATGATTCCTTCTTTTTGCGTGCGGTATCTTCTTCGGTGTCGTGTGAGAGTCCGATCAAATGTGATATAGCTGCGGATATTGGGGCGACGGGTCGGCGGGCAATCAACAGTCAGGGCTACAGTGGTACGGTCAATACTACCCGGTAGGGAAATCCCTCTGGTATGGCGGATGGTATGGCAAGAGGATTGTCAGCCGTGTTCAGCGAAACCTGACATCGAAGCGAAAGCGAAGAAAAACGTGCGTCTTATCATCAGTAAGACGACCTCCACGGGTGAGACCCAATACCTTAGGAGACAGAGAGACTCCCGGACGCCGATCCGGCGCGAGTCGCGAACGTTGGGATCACAGGGGGCTGGATCCCAGCGCGCCGCTTCGCCGATCGTGGGATTGCTGGGGTTTGGATCGCAGGGCGCCGGGTCGCGGGCGTCTGAGTCACAGGGGTCAGGCCAGCCGGGGCATGGCCGGGACAAGGAACAGGATCAGGCCGGTCGAGATGCTGACGATCGTGACGGCGCTGGAAGCGACAGGGACTCCTCGCCTCGGGACGAGATAGCGACAGCGATTGAACGGATAAAGCAGATGGATGCCGAGACGCTCGCGAACCTTGCCCGGGCGTTTCTCAGGCCTGCAGAGGCCAAAGGATAGCGTGATGCACTAATGGGACATCCGATCATTGACTCGCTCCTTCGTCACATCCGATCAGGTACATACCCGATGCACGTGCCTGGACACAAGCAAGGCAGAGGGTCCGACACGATCGCTGCCGACCTCATTGCCCAGTACCTCTACAAAATGGACCTGACAGAGATCCCCGGGCTGGATGACCTGCAGAAGCCGTCTGAATGCATAGCCAAGACTGAGGAGGAAGCAGCGAGGCTGTTTGGCGCTGATCGCAGCTTCCTTCTGGTTAACGGCTCAACCGTGGGGGTAGAGGCGGCGATCATGGCGACATGCCGGCCGGGCTCCAAGATAGCGATTCCGGCTGCGGTACATAGGTCAGTCATTGCTGGGCTGGCCCTGTCCGGCGCAGAGCCGGTCTTCGTCGACACTCCAGTAAGCCACCGGTACCTCATCCCCCTGGGTGTGAGCCCAGCCGACGTTGAGAGGAGTCTGTCTGCGGAGACCGGGATCAGCGCTGTTCTTGTGACCAATCCCTCATACTACGGAGTGTGCCAGGATCTAGAGGCGATTGCCCGAGTCTGTCACGATCGCGACGCCGTTCTCATAGTGGACGAGGCGCACGGGAGTCATTTGTCATTTTCCAGCAGCCTGCCTGCAGCAGGTCTAGAAGCGGGAGCCGACATCGTGGTACAGAGCACGCACAAGACTCTCGGTGCTATGACTCAGGCTGCGCTGCTGCACGTCAAAGGTGACCGAGTAGATCACGAGAGGATCGCATCGTTCCTAAGGATGCTCCAGACCAGCAGTCCTTCCTATGTACTCATGGCCTCGCTTGACTCAGTCATACATCGCTTTTCAATGGAGGGAAGGGAGCTCGTGGCGTGTGCAGTGCAGAACGCTAACGAGGTTCGAGAGTCTCTCGGCAGCATGGCAGGAGTCGACGTTCTCTCGGCTGGGGACATCGGACCTATGTTCGCCCTTGATCCGACACGCCTGACGATCTCTGCCGCGGACCGCGGCGTGCTCGGTCTGGAGTTGCAGGAGCGACTCAGAATCCGTGGCTTCCAGGTGGAGTTCAGCGATCTGCTGAACTCGATCGCCGTCATCACCTATTCGGACGCAGCAGCAGACCTGCAGAGGTTCTGCTCGGCTGTCAGGCATGCGGTTGCTGAGAGTCCCGTTGATGCTTCGATCGCCGAGGGATTGTGCGAGAAGATTCGGCCTCTGGTTGCTGGCGCAGCAGTGGAGGAACGCAGATTTGCGTTGACGATTCGAGAGGCGGTGTTCACTGGGCGCCGCCTGGTGAATCTTGATGAATCTGTAGGCGAGATCTCGGCTGAATCAGTGTGCCCGTACCCTCCAGGGATCCCAGTGCTCTTACCTGGACAAAGAATAACGAGACCCATAGTGGATCTCGTCAAAACTCTCCTTCGCGCCGGGCTGGTATTCCACGGGATGAACGTGGACAAGGGCAGCTATTCGCTGGCAATCGTCGACGGCGACTCATGACCTCGAACTCATCGGGTCGCACTGCCTGAACGGGTCACACTACGAAGCTGTCAGACGATGTTGTCTCACCATATCTGCAGAGATGTTGATCGATGTCGTCGGTATTCTCTTCGTGATCCTCTGTCTTGCGACTCCTAGCTGGGAGGCGATCCTGCCGTTGTTCGCTATGTCGTTGTGGACAGCGGCATAGTCGGCACGCCTGCTTCCTCGACATATCCTCGTCTGATATTCCAGGTATCGGCGTATTTCATCCGCTGTCATCCCAATTCGCGCCAGATCGACTACCTCATCTACGATGCCCAGGTTGATCCTCACGTTGCTTCATCTCCAGCTGTGCGAATATTGCTACATATCGTGCAAGACCATGTACATTCTGGTGCTTTAGTTCATTCTAAGTCAGGGTCGAAAGGAAGTCAACACGCTCCGTTCGACGAGCCATCTGCGCTGCTATGAGGGGTGAAGGTTCACGCCGCGCCCATGTCGGTGCCCACGTCAACGTCCCTGCCTGAAGGCCTGACCCGAAGGCCGGCCGGGGCCGTGCGTTGGCGGTTTGAAGCCCTTCTGTTATAATAGTCAGTACAGGGGTGGTGGTTCATGAAGCTGATCATTGCAGTTGTCCAGGACCAAGACGTAGACCGTCTAGTCGACGCCCTTATGGATGAGGGATACAGAGCTACGAAACTCGCCAGCACCGGCGGGTTCCTCAAGTCGGGAAATACGACGCTCCTTATAGGAGTCGAGGATTCTCATGCGGACAGGGTTGTGGACATCGTCAAGGACACTTGCAAGTCCAGAACGCAGATGGTCGCACCGCTGACCGCCGTCGGTCGATCGATGAGCAACTACGTTCCAAGCCCCGTTGAGGTACCGATTGGAGGAGCCACGGTGTTCGTGGTCAATGTCGAGAGGTTCGAGAAAGCGTGATCATGCCAGAGGTATGAGTGTGGATTTGCAAGAGCCATTGCACAGCGGCATCGTCGGCCAAGACTATGCCCAACGGATGCTGGCCAATACAATCAAACGCAAGAGAGTGCCCCACGCGATTCTGCTGTGGGGTCCCGTGGGGACAGGCAAACTCAGTCTCGCGTGGTCGTACGCTGCAGCTTTGAACTGCACCGGCAGAGGCGAGTCGGTATCTGCATGCGGTTCCTGCCCATCCTGCCATGCCATCGCGACACAGAACCACCCTGATGTTCGGCTCACAGAGCCAGACGGCCAATACATCAAGATCGACCAGATCAGAGATGTCATCGAAGCAGTTTCCTACAGATCGTATTTCGGCGGATGGAAGGTCTGGATACTCAGGCACGCCGACAGAATGAGGGACGAGGCAGCGAACAGCCTGCTGAGAGTCCTGGAAGACCCTCCCGCGGGCACTGTCTTCTTGCTGACAGCAGAGAACCTGTATTCGATGTTACCCACGGTGATCTCGAGGTGCAGACTGGTACGGTTCAACCCGGTGCCTCAGCGCGAGATAGAGAGTCTTTTGATAGACCGGCGAGGTGTGCCCCCGGAGAAGGCTCGGCTCTTGTCTGTTCTCTGTGGAGGAAGCGTCGGCGCTGCGCTGGAGGCGTGCTCCGACGAATCGCTGGAAGACGAACGAGTTGCCCTTATTCAAGGCATAAGGGACCTCGCGGGCAAACCCGTGTGGGAGGTCCTGGATGCCTCGGCGCGGGTCGGAGACGGGGCCAAGAGAGCGTCTCTGGACCGGTCACTTCGGATACTGGAGTGCTGGTACAGAGATCTTCTGGTGTATAGGACAACCCGCGGTGAAGATAGCATAGCCAATCTTGACATGTTGGATCAGATCAGGTCTGACGCGAAGAAATGCAGCGTTGCCGATCTCTTGACCAGGCTCAAAGGTATATCTGAAGCTCGGATGCAGCTCGCAGCTAATGCGAATGCGGGCCTGGTGATGGACAATCTGTTTATGACCTTGGTGACGTCAGACTGAGCGAGGAAAGAGGAGTAGCTTCAATGACGCAACCAGAAGAGAACAAGCGGGCTGACGGAGCATTCGACAGATCGAAGCATAGATCTAGACCCAGAGGTCGGTTCAGAAAAGGCACTGACAGATCGCGGGACGACTCATCAGAGCGCGATCGGCGAGGAACGCAACCGCCGCGAAACCCGTGCCGTCGCAGGCATTCCGACAAGCAGCGTAGCGGCTCCAGAGAAAGCTCTGCAATGAAGCCCGGAATGACGCCAGGAAAGACGTCTGAAACGACATCGAGAGCTCTTGGAATGACATCGGAAGCAGCTCAACTGGCGTCACAAGCGCCTGGAGTGACGCCAGCGGCGCCTGAGGAGACGTCAGAAACGTCCGGAGCGGCATCAGAAGCGTCTTGGAATTCTGAAGCCGCAGAAGTGATCGTTGAACCGGACGCAGAGGCAGAGCTAGACGAGCAGTGGGATGCCGATCAGCTTGATGAAGACGTGGCGGAAGAGCCTGATGAGGTCGCCAGACCGCATGCGACTGAAGGGGCCGTTACCGGGCGTGAATCAGCGGCTGAACCGGTGTCCGTGGTGGGTGTGAAGTTCAGGAAATCAGGCAAAGTCTACTACTTTGCACCCAACGGGATCGATCTGTCGCCCGGTGACAACGTAATAGTCGAGACCACCAGGGGAGTGGAATATGGCAGCATAGTCTGCGGTCCTAAGCTTGTCCCGGCTTCGGACATTGTGTCTCCGCTCAAGCCAGTCGTCAGGAGAGCTTCAGCCGAGGATCAGGAAAAGGCCAAGGAGAACGAGGAGAAAGAGAAGCAGGCTTTCAACATCTGCCTTGAGAAGATCGCCCAGCACAACTTGCCGATGAAGCTGGTAGACGTGGAGTACACATTCGACCGAAGCAAGCTGGTCTTCTACTTCACCGCCGACGGCCGAGTGGACTTCCGCGAGCTGGTCAAGGACCTGGCGTCTGTGTTCAGAACCCGCATTGAGCTGCGCCAGATAGGCGTCCGTGACGAGGCGAAGATGATTGGCGGTCTCGGATGCTGCGGACGTCCGATGTGCTGCGCATCTTTCTTGGGCGATTTCGAGCCTGTGTCCATCAAAATGGCGAAGGAGCAGAACCTCTCGCTGAATCCCACCAAGATCTCGGGAGTCTGCGGCCGCCTCATGTGCTGCCTCAGGTACGAGTACGAAGCGTACAAAGCTTGCAGGCACGGGCTGCCCAAGATCGGCCAGGAGATCTCCACCGCGAAAGGGCCTGCCAAAGTAGTCGATGTCGATATCCTGCGACGGCTGGTGAGACTTGATTTCGGAGACGGTGAGCAGCGGATGATGCCTGCCGACGAGATCAACTCACAAGCGCAAAATCGCGATCACGAGTGAGTGGAGCCCAAACGATGAACGGCAATCCTCAGTCGCTGCTCAAGCCAGGTGAACGACTCGATGACCTGCAGAGAGATGGACTGCGACTGATCCAGCACTCCGATCTGTTTGCGTTCTCGATGGATTCGGTGCTGCTGTCGTCTTTTGCGCGAGCGAAGCACAGGGACGTCGTTATCGACATCTGCACAGGAACAGGAGTCATCCCACTCTTGATGTGGGCGAAGTGGAAGCCCAAGCGGGTAGTCGGTGTGGAAATCCAGCCGCAGCTTGCAGACATGGCCAAGCGCAGCGTCATCTTGAATGATCTGGAGGACAGAATAGAGATAATCGAAGGTGACGCGAGAGAGGTCTTGTCGCAGTTCGACCACAGCAAAGCCGATCTCGTTGTCTGTAATCCTCCATATCGCCCAGTCGATTCAGGTCCGGTGTCGAAGTCCGATTCAGAAGCGATCGCCAGGCATGAGCATTCGTTTTCCCTCAAGGATCTCGCAAACGTCGCCTCCCGCGTTCTGAAGAGCTCAGGGCGCCTGGCGGTGGTGCACAGGCCGGAGCGGCTGCCCGATCTGATAGTGGAATTGAGGCAGAACAGGATCGAGCCCAAACGAATGCAGCTGGTTCACACATCCCTCGACAAGCCTGCGAAGATGGTGCTCCTCGAAGCTGTCAAAGACGGAGGGAAGCAGTTGTCAGTGCTCCCGCCTCTGGTGATTCACGGAGAAGATGGACGCTACACGCAGCAAGCCATGGAGATCTACTTCGGAGTACACGAATCCGGAGATGATTAGAGTTTGGCAGGAACGCTCTACGTATGCGCCACACCTATAGGCAACCTCTCAGATGTCACGCTGCGGGTCCTGGATGTGATCAGCAGGGTTGATGTCGTCGCCGCTGAGGATACGCGGCTCACGCGGAAATTCCTGTCCCACTACAACATGTCCAAGAATCTGATCAGCTACCATGAACACAACAGATTTCGTGCAGGCGAGCAAATACTTGGCCTCCTGCGAGGCGGGAGCGATGTTGCGCTGGTCACGGATTCGGGAATGCCCGCGATCTCAGATCCTGGACAGGATCTGGTCGCAGCAGCGATAGAAGCCGGGCTGGACGTGCAAGTGATCCCTGGGCCGAATGCGGCCCTGACTGCTCTGGTGCTTTCAGGGCTGTCTACGGACAGGTTCGTGTTTGAGGGATTCCTTCCTCGCAAGGGAACGGAAAGAGCCGAAAGGCTCGAGCAGCTTTCACGCGAGCCTAGGACCGTCATTATTTACGAGTCCCCTCAGAGAGTGGTCAAGACTCTGGAAGATCTCTACAGGCACCTGGGCGGGGAGCGGAGGTGTTCGCTGTCGCGCGAGATGACAAAGAAGTTCGAGGAAACGATCAGGGGGACTGTCAGCAGCGTACTGCAGTCGATATCGGGTCGGGAAGTCAAGGGAGAGTGCGTGCTGGTCGTGGCGGGAGCGGAAGCGGAAGAGTCAGGCCAGGCAAGTGAGCCGGCTCGCTCCGACTGTGTGAACCAGGATCTCGAGTCCATGGTAAGAGCCTATGCCGACGCAATCGTTTCGGCAGGAAGCAGCCGGCGGGACGCCGCGGTGCGCATCTCCGCAGCTCTCGGACGCCCCTGGCGGCAGATCTACCGCCTGATCACGGACGTGTCAGACGGCGGGGCCGGCGAGGCCGATCCAGAGTCTTAATCTCCGACCGGCGGACCGATGCGACAAAGCGGGCATTGCAGACGACGGGCATTGCAGACGGCCTCGGCCGCCCGCAATGCCCTCTTGATGCATGCTGCTCGTTGTTAGAGTGCTTTCATTTCGTCGAGGCATGATTGGCAAATGTTCTTCTCTTTGTAGTTCCGGACGTTTGATGCGTCTCCACAGAAGATGCATGCAGGTTCGTACTTCTTCAGGATGATTTTCTCGGCGTCGACGTAGATCTCGAGAGGGTCTTTTTCTGCGATCTGCATGGTGCGTCTCAGTTCGATAGGAATCACTACCCGTCCAAGCTCATCGACTTTCCTCACAATACCCGTTGATTTCATCGTGCCTACCCCCGATTCTACACATTTCGACAATTGTCAGCAAGGAAATTATAACAAGACTTCCATGTAGAGTCAAGGCTCAAATTTCGTAGAATTATCGGGAATTTGAGCCGGTTATCCGATGGTTTCATACAGATACAAGAGATGGACGTCAGGCCTCCTTCTTCCAGAGAGGTTTCGCAAAGATCAGCGACCTGGCCGTGGAAGGATGCATGCATATTACTGGAGAAAGATACTCAGTGCCGTTCGAGCATTTCTCAGCGGACTGGAATTGCGGCGGATCTGAGCGGACCAGAATCTCGACGGATTAGGCCGAGCTGGGTTCATGACGAATCTGGTCGAACCGGAGTCACGGCCGATCTGGTCGAATCCAAATCGCGACGGATCTTGTCGAATTGGAGTTACGGAGGATTTGATCGAACTAGAGTTACCGCAGAGGAGATGAGTGTTTACATGACACAAAGGGAAATCCTGCAGAGCCTCATCGACCTGTCTCGAGAGGTGGGCAAGCCTGAGGCAGGGCTTGTTATTCTGGGCGAGGGCAATACGTCTGCGGGTGTCGATGAGAAAACGTTCTACGTGAAAGCCAGCGGCACTGAACTCGGTACAGCAGACGAGGCAACGTTTGTCCTGGTCGAGAGAGAGCCTGTACTGACTCTGCTGGAGCGCGGAAACGCGTCGGATTCCGAGGTGGAGTCTGTGCTGGCAAAGGCCGTAGTGGGGACGAGCAAGGCGAAGCCGTCAGTGGAGACGCTCTTGCACGCCTACCTGCAGAGCATCCCTGGAGTTGAGTATGTGGTCCATACTCATCCCGTGGCCGTGAACTCGATTCTCTGCTCGAGACGAGCATTCGAACTGCTCAGCGGGAGGATGTTTCCCGATGAGATCGTGTGCTGCGGTTTGGAGCACGTGTTTGTGCCGTACGTAGACCCGGGCCTGAAGCTGGGAGTACAGATCAAGAGGAGCTGCGAGGAATACATTGGACGCCATGGACGCGCTCCGCGATCTATCCTCATGAAGAACCATGGCCTGATCGTGCTGTCCGAGACGCCCAAGGCGGCGCTCAACGCCTGCAAAATGTGGGTGAAGGTGGCGACCATCCTTATGCACGCGGCGATGCTCGGGGGCGTCGACTATCTCACGCCTGAGCAGGCACACAGAATTGAGCACAGGCCTGACGAGGAGTACAGGCGCCGGCTGTTGTCGACTGACCAGCGTTGACGTTGCGGGCTGGCGATGGCACCCCGGCCGGAGCTGACGCTCCGGACGGGCGATGACATTCCGGGCGGGCGATGACGCCCCCGGCCGGCGATGGCACTGAGAGCCGGCGATGACACTCCGGGCAGGCGCTGACACCTCTGACCGGAGCTGACGCTCCGGGCAGGCGCTGACACCTCTGGCCAGCTATGACGCCACGGGCAGGCGCCTGCACTCTTCATCGGCGTCGACACCACAGGCAATCGAGGAGGATCGAGCACTATGGAAAGCATCCTGAGACAGGGCATGTCTGAGCTCAGCCACAGAGAGCGCTTCATTCGGCAGATGCACTTCCAGACCATTGACAGAGGAGTCCACTGGGAGTTCGGATACTGGGATCAGACCATAGAGAAATGGCACGAGCAGGGTCTTCCCAGGGAGATAACCCGCGGCGAAGGACGTGGATCTGTCGAATCGTACTTCGGTGTCGACCCGAGATGGAGTGTTCCAATTTCGGTTTACCTTGACCCACCGTTTTCAGGTCCAGTAAAAGTTCTCGAGGAAAAGGAGAACTCCAGAGTGGTCGAGCACCCCGATGGCATGATAGCCGAAGAGGGAAAAGGCAGCGTCGTCAGCATTCCCAAGTACATCAAGATGCCCATATCGGGGAGAGAGGACTGGAAGCGCTTCAAGGACCGGCTTGACCCGAGTTCACCGGCAAGGGATAGAGACTGGGCCGCCATAGGAGAGAAAACGCGGCGCTCGCAGGTTCCGGTTGGAGTCGATTTCGGGTCTTTCTTTGGATGGATTCGCGACTGGGTGGGCTTCGAGCAACTGGCACTCATGATGTACGATGACCCTGAACTAGTGGAGGAGATGGTCGAAACCCTCACCCAAGTCAAGCTTGTCCAGCTGAAGGCCTGTCTCAGAGAGTGCCAGATTGACTTCGCATCTGGATGGGAGGACATATGCTTCCGCGGCGGACCGATGATCTCGCCGGCGATGTTCAGGGACATAGTGGGACCCCGGGTGAAGCAGGTCTGCGACGTCCTTAGGCAGCACGGAGTCGACATTATCTGGACAGACTGCGACGGCGACATCAGGCCGCTGGTGCCGATCTGGCTCGAGGCCGGGTTGAACTGCATGTTCCCTCTGGAGGTCCATTGTGGCAGCGACCCCGTTGCACTGAGGAAGCAGTACGGCAGGCAGATCCTCTTGCGGGGAGGGCTCGAGAAGTACCGCTTCAGCAAGGGCAGAGAGGAGATCCTGGCAGAACTCAAGAGGGTGGAGAAGGTCTTCGAGGAAGGAGGCTACATTCCTCACGGCGACCACAGGATACCGCCCGATGTCCCGTATGAGAACTACCGGTACTACATCCGGGAGAAGCTTGCGATGATGGGATGGAGCAAGAATGAGATCAGCGAGGTATGGGCACTCGCTTGAGCAGGTTGGAAGCTCGCTTTTGGGAAGTATACATAGATGTCTTGTACTAAGGAGGAATTCGAGTGCGACTTCGAGACATGTACGAGCTGGCGGTTCAGAAGGGAATCGACGCTGACCCCAGAGGCAGGGCTGCAGTTCAGCGGCTGCTCGACAAGACGAGGAAGAAATACGAAGAGCTCAAGGGCGACGATAAAGATGAGTTCGATGTCGAGCAATTGACCAATCCTTACTCAGACTCGAGAATCTCTTTTGGAGATGACGACACAGAGGTAAATCGTGTTCTCGTAGGAGTAGACATCGACGTCAGCGAGATACTACTGGCTAAGGAACTCGAGCGGCAGGGGACGAAGATTGACCTCATCCTGAGCCACCATCCTGCAGGAAAGGCGAGGGTCAGGTTCGAGGATGTCATGAAGGTTCAGGCTGACATCATGGCACAGCTTGGGATTCCGATTAACGTCGCTGAAGGGATCCTAGGCGAGAGGATCAAGGAGGTAGGGCGTCACCTCATGCCGGCCAACCACTTCCGAGTAGTGGATGCCGCGAGGCTGCTGAACATGCCTCTCATGAGCATCCATACTCCGGCGGACAACAACGCCCACCAGTTCGTGCAGAAGCACCTGGACGCCAAGTCACCGGAGACTCTGGAGGACATAGTAGCAGTCCTCAAAGAGATACCCGAGTACAAGCAGGCCGCCAAGCTCGGCATCGGCCCAAAGATCCTGGTCGGGTCAAAGGAAGCCAGAGCAGGCAAGATTGTCGTGATGATGACTGGAGGAACTGGAGGACCTACCGAGGACATAGCGGAGATGGTGAAGGCGGGGGTCGGCACTGTTGTTGAGATGCACCTCAGCGACGAGAAGAAGAAGGAAGCCGAGAAGCATCACCTCAACGTGATTATTGCCGGCCACATGGCAAGCGATTCTGTGGGAATGAACGCGATACTCGACGAGTTCGAGAAGCGGGGAGTGGAGATACTTCCATGCTCGGGTATAATCCGAGTTAGCAGAGCGACGGTTTGCTGACGACGGCACGATGGACAGTCTACTGATCGCAGTACGAGGGCGGCCCGTTGCCAAAGGCAGGTCGGACGGTGTGCTGACTACGGTAGGGGCGGCAGTCTACTGGTGACGGCGGGAACCTGTCTCTCGCCACGAGTCTGAAGACGAAAGGAGCTGTGCGACAAATGTTGGTTTCAGTGGTGTCAGGATTATTGTGCGTTGCAGCGGTGTTCGGTCTATCCGGCTTCGCTTCGGCAACCGGCCCCGAGGCACTCGAGGAGACTCTTGGCAAGATACGTTGGTATGGACACGACACCTTTCGGATCGATGTGGGGAAGGTGATCTACACTGACCCATATCAGATCAGGCACAGTGACGTAGCTGACGTCATTGTCGTGACTCACGAGCACTCCGACCATTGCTCTCCCGCGGACATCAAGAAGCTGAGTGGGCCCGATACAGTCGTGGTCGCGGCTAAACAGTGCGAGGGCAAGCTTGGCGGGCTGGGCGTACAGGTCGTCTACGTGGAGCCGGGCGGCACTACGATGATCGACGGCATTGAGGTCAGTGCGGTGCCCGCCTACAATGTAGACAAGTCGTTTCACCCGAAGGAGAGGAATGGCGTAGGCTTCATCGTAGCGGCCAGGGGTGTTAGGATCTACTTCGCCGGCGACACTGACCGGATCCCGGAGATGAAGGAGTTCTCTGTAGACATTGCCCTGCTCCCGGTCTCGGGAACCTATGTGATGAATGCAACCGAGGCGGCAGAGGCAACAGCCGATATGGCACCCGCCTACGTCATTCCCATGCACTACGGCTCGGTGGTCGGCTCTGAGGCGGATGCAGGTCGATTCGAAGAGCTTGTCAAGAGCAAGGTGGGCGACAGGGTGAAGGTCAAGATCCTTGGGATCAGTGCTGGTACGCCTTGATATGCTGCGTGCGGCTCCCGTATCGACGGATATGTGTCGGGGAGCGACTGGCAGGCAAACGAGAACAGCAACATGAACTACTCCCTGCAGGGACTCAACGTCAAAGCACCGAAGGGCCACTATGGTGGAGTCGTGCGGATGCCCAGTCCGGCTGCTTCGACGAGATACAGGTCAGAGACGTTCAGAAGCCCCGCAGCGCGACCCTGAAGGTAGCGCTTGCGGGGCTTCCTAGTTTCAGAGAATCTTCGCTTCAGAGCATCTTCATTCGCCGTAGTATGATCGCTCCGCTCACCGACAGCACTGCAGAGACCATTACTATGAAGAGGAATGCCAGAGGCGACCCGCTGAGCGGCAATGCCACGTTCATTCCGAAGAAGCTCGCCACCATAGTCGGCACGGCGAGGATTATCGTCACGGATGTGAGGAACTTCATCACGATGTTGAGGTTGTTCGAGATAACCGAGGCAAAAGCGTCCATCATGCCGCTCAGGATGTTGCTGTAGATCTCGCCCATCTCGATCGCCTGTTTGTTCTCGACGATTACGTCTTCGAGGAGGTCTTGATCCTCATCATACATGGTGAGAATCCTCGATGCAGCCTGAGCATCAGGATCAGCCTTGACGACCACTGACCTGAAGAGCTTATCAAGGACTATCTGGTTCGCTCTCAGTGAAGTCGTGAAGTATACCAGGCTCTTCTCTAGGTTGAGCAGCCGGATAAGCTCTTCGTTCCTCATTGACTTGTGAAGCTCGGACTCGACCTGGGTTGACCTCCGGTCGATGTCTCGCAGGTACCTGAGGTACTGCGTAGCCGTCTTGAACAGAACCTGCAGGAGAAACCTTGTCTTCTTGAACGTAAAGAACGACCTGAGCCTTCCTGATTCGAACTCGTTGAGAATAGCCGACTCCTGCAGGCATACAGTGACAATCGTCCGATCCGACACGACGATTCCCATCGGCACAGTATCGTATATCAGTCTGTTGTCGGTCTGACACTCTATGGGCACGTTGATGAGGATCAGGATCTGGTCTTCCTCAACCTCGATGCGAGACCTCTCTTCCTCGTCCAGTGCGGCCCTGAGCATGTCTGGCATCAGGTTGGTCTGCTCGGCCACGCGTGCGATCTCTGCGTCGGTAGGGTTGACGAGGTTGATCCAGACCCCTTTCTCCCTCAGGTCCTCTGCAACGACTAGGCTGTCGCCCTCGCTCTTGTACGCCCTGAGCACTTGCATCTCCTCCCTCTTGTTGGTAGGCAGGGGCCAATGACAGTATCGGACTGCGCGTCGCGCTCGGTGGTGCCGAGAAACCAAGAAGAGTGCTCAATGCTCTCCTTGACGGATGCGGCTTCAGGCCTGCAAGTGCGGAAATGACAGAAGACGCGAGGGGGGCGCGGGCGGGAGGGTCTAGTGCCCGCTTCGTTTCGAATGCAGGCCATGACTATGGAAGCCTGGTCCGGAGAAAGCCCCACGAACGCAGACAGTGCGTTGGTCCTGACTACCGCTACTGTCACCTTCCACTGTCTTCACCTGCTTTCTTTGTGATAGTGTCGCATGCGCCCGATTGCTGAGAAGCACATGCGCTACAATCCACTATAGCCCGTGTCGAGTGCCTGTGTCAACTGCTCGTTTTCCGATCGCGCCGGGGTCTCGCCTCAGAAATGCCCTGTCTCTCATAGTATAGTGTGAGTGCCGCAGACTGGTTCATTCAACTGAGGGAAGTGTGGGCGCGACCTGCCCGCTCTGAGTAGTTCGACTCGGGAGTGTGAGGAGTGTGGATTGTGGGGCTTCTGACGGGGATCAAGAGATGCGTCGGGAAGATAACCTCTGCGATCGCAGACTCAGCGAGGCCTCAAGGCATGCGTGACAAGGTGCTGCTCGAGCTTCCTGGGGTAAAGATCAGGCTGGAGAGATGTACAAGTGATGACGTGCCTCATGAAGTGACGCTGGTGCTGCCTCGGATCGAGATCCGGAGGACGACAAAGAGCGCGGCGGCCGAGACCACCGAGGAGTACGTATACAGCAGCGTAACTGTTGTTCACGCGCCGAGGCATCCAGAAGAGGGTCGGCCGAGTCGGTCGATGCACGCTGACGCAGGCCGACAGGGGCACGGACAGTCGTTGCACGCCGACGCAGGACAACAGGGGCAGAGGCAGTCGATGCATCCTGAGGAAGAGCGAAGGCGGCCGGGCCGATCAATGGACAACACCCGGGCAATGCTGTACACTCTGAGACGGTGGCCGGCACAGGACGGTAGCAGCCGGCCCGACAATGCAACACGCGGCAAGGAGGCTGATAACCGTGTCTTGGACAGACGTGACGCTGCCAATCGATGAAAGCCATCCCGCCTGGCCCACTGACCGGCCTTTCGTGCATGAGGTCACAGCTGTCATCGGGGAGAAGGGGTCTGTCTGCAACCTGTCAGCGATGCACATCAGCACTCACTTCGGCACTCATGTTGACGCACCGTTTCACTTCATACCCGACGGGACGACAGTGGACAAGCTCGATGTCGATCTGCTGGTAGGGCCCTGCGTCGTTGCGGAGGCCATGGACGCGGATCCGCTAGTGATGCCAGCCGACCTCGAAGGCCAGGTTCCGGACGGCACCACGAGGGTCTTGATCAAGACCATCAACTCCGAGCGCTATTTGCACGACCGGGTGTTCCACAAGGAGTTCGTGGCGCTGTCAGCGGAGGCCGTGGAGTGGCTCCTCTCGAAGGGCGTGCGGCTGATCGGAATCGACTACTACTCGATTGCACCGTACAGCAATCCCACGCCTGTTCACAGACTGTTCTTGGGCCGGGGTGATACTGTGGCTCTCGAGGCAGTCGACCTAAGCAAGGTGAGCGCAGGGACATACGACATCATCTGTCTGCCTCTTCCGGTGAGGGATGCAAGCGGCTCGCCTGCGAGGGTGCTGTTGAGGGGGCGCTAGGCCTCGTGTTCGCCGCCGAAGATGTCGAATATGCCGAGACGCCGGAGGCGGTCTACGACCTGGCACACGGCTGGCTCATCGAACTTCTTGAGGATGTTGCTCACGTGGGTTCGTATGGTTGACTGCTCAACGTGCCTCAGCTCTGCGATCTCCTTCTGGCTGTGGCCTCTGGCCAGCAGACCTAGGATCGCCAGTTCGGTGGGAGTCAGTCTGTAGACAGTGTTGAGGGTGGACACGAGTTGTTTCCGCTCTATCCTCATGGTGCGGAACTCGGAGCGAATCATCCTGGCTACTTGCGGCCGTATCGGCGACCTGTCCTCCGCAGCAGCACGCACCGCCTGAATGATCTCTACCGCAGATGAGTTCTTCAGTATATAGTCTGTTGCGCCTGCCTCGAACGCCGCAAACACCGTATCGTCGTCACCGAAGTGAGTGAGCACCACGCACCTGATTGAGGGTGCTTTCAGCGCAAGCTCCCGGATCGCGTCGACCCCGGCCCTCTGTGTCTCCATCTCCAGGTCCATGAGCACTACATCCGGCTGTTCTGCGAGCGAGATCTTGACTGCATCTTCCGCAGTCCCGACTGCAGCCAGGATGTGCATGTCCGGTTCATGGCTGAGCACCATCTTGAGATACTCGCGGATGGGCAACATGTCGTCGGCTATGATCACACGCAGATCGGATTTGGGATGGCTGTTCAAGCCCGAAATGCTCATGATGTCACCTCCGCCGATGCCGCGGGATACGCCTGCGGCGGTGCGGCATAGTATGTCTCCAGCGATGTCGTACGACGCACATCCGCCAGTGCAGCAGGATTTGCCCCAAGTGATCCTGCGAGATGCACTTCCAGCTTTGCCGCAGCACATGTGGCCGGAATTCGGCGCTAACGGTCAGCAGGGGTTGGTTGCAGTGCCGGCGGGCCCAGTTGGCCGGTCACTCGGTCGAACTCGGGATAGGTGTTCCAACGACGGTCGACTGACGGAGTCGTGGCGAAATACTCGTCCAATCTGGCGTTCCATAGTTCGTCCAGCCGTGCAAGCTCGGTTCTGACATCTACCCCGTTCAACAGTGCCTGCTGAAGGATAGTGAAGGGGTTCTCCTCGGGTGCGTCCCATCCTGGAAGGTAGGGGTACGTCGCAAGGTAGTCGCTGTCGAGGCTCTGAGCGAAGGCCAGAAAGCCTTTGACCTGTGGCAAGGTCGAGACATACTCGTTCACAACCACCGGATCGGGATCGATGTTTGCCCCGGTCTCGTACATCCTTGCCCGCACCTCGTAGCTGCTGAACCATTTGAACACTTCGAAAGCTTGTTTCTTGTGCCGGCTCTGTCCGTTGATTATCAGCCAGCCCCCAAGAACCATTGCGCGAGACTTGCCGTGGAACTCGCCATCGATGGTTGGAATCGGTGCGACTCCCCAGTCGCACTTCGCCGGGAACTGGTAGTTCAGCACGCCGACGTCCCACGACTCGCCCATGAACATGCCGATGTGTCCTTCTGCGAACTGCGAACGGAGCGCGTCGTTTGTCAGAGTGGCACACCCGGGGAGGAGCGACCCGTCCTTGTGCATGTCGATCAGAAGCTCAAACACGTCTGCATATCCGCTCATCGCCCAACGTCCGTTCTTGTAGTCCCAATACGCCGGGGTTCCGTTAGCCTCTGCCCACTGGCTTGGCATCCATTCGAGGGGCCATTGCTCAGCTGCTGGGTACGCAAAACCGAAGATCCGGCCTTGCCCGTACTCGGTGATCAGTTTTGCTGCGTGCCTGACTTCTGCATATGAACGGGGAGGGCGGTCCGGGTCGAGCCCTACTGCCCTGAAGAGATCGCGGTTGTAGATGAGACGCGAGTTGAACACCTTCGCGGGGATTGCATATACATGCCCTCTATTGGTCGTGATACCCTCGACCCAATACCAATCGGGCCACTGGCGCCTCCACTCTTCGAAGCCTGGTATGCTGTCGAGATAGGCGACTGCGCCTGCTTCAAACGGATCAGGATACCTCGGAGTATCTGTATACAGATCCGGGCCTTCTCCGCGAGCTTGGGCCTCTGGGAACATCTCGAATGCATCATCGCCGAGAGTTCTGAGAGATACGCGTATTCCCTGTTCGCTGCCAATGGTGGCGTTGAACTCATCGACGAGCTGCTGGGTCAGTCCAGCCATGTGTCTGTGGTGATTCCACATGCTGAGCTCAGTGACGGCTTGCTTGCGGTACGCGGCGGGAAGACCTGTCCGGATGAGAAGGGACAAGGCTACTACCAACACTACAAGTACTCCGAGCCAGACAGTTCGGCGGATCTGGTGCACAAGCTCCACTCCTTGAGGTCTGACTGATTGCAGTGCTGTGAGCTGTCTACGAAGGCGCGATCTCAAACGTGAATACAGTCTCATTATATCACACCAACAAAAGCCTCCGATTCAGCCCACCGGTGGCTGAATCGGAGGCCGCACTTTGAAGTGATCGAGTCTGTCGGCTGCCGGCCTGCAGCTGCTGCTTGGCTGCGGTCACTGCTGGGCGGTCGTCGCCCGAACGCGGCCGTTCTAACCAAGTTTACCAGCCTACCCCTTGAGTCCTCCTGACAAGCCTTCGATAAACTGCTTCTGGAACAGGAAGAAGAACACCACCGGGATCAGAACAGCAATGAGGCTGGTAGCCATGATCGCGTCAAAGGGGACGTTGTAGTTCTGGCTATCCATGAACTGCAGCTTGATCGGAAGCGTATGGAGCGCCCTGTTTCTCAGAACGATCATCGGAATCAAGAAGTCATTCCAGACGGCTCTGAACTGGTATATTGCCAGAGTGGCCAGTGCCGGCTTGCCCAGAGGCAGGATGATCTGCCACCACACCCTGAACATGCTCGCGCCGTCCATCAACGCCGCCTCTATGTACGACGACGGGATCTTCACGAAGTACTGCCTGAGAAGGAACAGCAGAAACACGCTGGCCGAATAGGGAATGATCAGCCCCTGGTAGGTGTTGTTGAGACCATATAACCTCAGCACCCTGTAGTATGGGGAGATCATCGTGACGGTCGGCATCATCATTGTGGCCAGCAGGCAAACAAAGACTATGTCCCTGCCGGGGAATCTCATGTGCGCAAATGCGAACGCGCACAGCGAGCATACGAGGATTGTGAGCACGATCGCGGAGACTGTGATAAAGGCTGAATTGAGAAAGGCCTGGCCGACATCCCACCGGTCGATCGCCTGTCTGAACGATTCCAGAGAGTAGCTCTTCATGGTCTCGGTGACTGGTCCAGAGAGGATCTTGGGCGGAACCGAGAATATCTCGGATTTCGGTCGGAATGCGACGTCTGCTAGCCACAACAGCGGAGCTGCGAAGATCAATGCCAGCACACACATCGCTGCCAGCCCGCAGAGCCGCAGGGCCTTCGTCAGCAAGTTCGACAAACCGGGCTGACGGATAGGCTGTGTAGAACTGACAGATGCCATTGCCCTCAACTCCTTTCGAGTTCGTGGTCCGGTGCAGCTTCGCAGCTACAGATCTTCAGCCTGGCTCAGACCCAGGACGCGAAGCTGCAACAGGCTGACTGCGAGTATCATGAAGAACACGATCCACCCGGCTGCCGCAGCATAGCCATACCTGAACTGGCTGCTGAACGCGTTGCGGTAAATGAACGGTATCGCAGTCATCGCTGCCTTGCCGGGCCCATACCCGGCGTTCGGAAAGAGCAAGAACGGGTATTCGAATACCTGCAGGCAACCGATGGCGGACGTCACTGAGACAAAGGTCAGTGCAGGTCTGAGCAGAGGAATAGTGATCTGGAACAGGACTCGGAGCGGCGAAGCCCCATCGAGCTTGGCCACTTCGTAGACCTGAGGATCGATCGCCTGAAGTGAAGCAAGCAGATAGACCATGTGGTAGCCGACCCATTGCCAGAAAGCCACCGCAACCATGAGAGGCACTGAGTAGGCGGAGTCATAGAGCCAGTTGGTGTTGTTGGGCAAACCGAGCCGGCCCAGCGTCCAGTTGATCAGGCCGGTGTCGCGGTTGAACATCATCCTGAATATGAGAGCAGCAACGACCGTGTTTATGAGCACCGGGATGTAGTAAGACGTGCGCAGGACGCCTCTGAGCCTTCCCGCTATTCCATTGAGTATCACTGCGAGGATGAGCGCACCCGGGATCTGTGTGAGCAGGCCTCCGACAGTGAAGTATATGGTGTGCCTTATTGCCGCCCAGAAGTCGGGGTCGTCAGTCAGCACTTCGACGTAGTTGCTTACGCCGATCCATTCACCTGGGTTGATGCTCTGGGCGTCCGTGAAGCTCATTTTGACGCCGACGTAGTATGTGTAGAAATGAAAAGCGGCCAGTACCGCAATGAATGGAGCGATAAACAGCAGTGGTTGTAGCTTTCCAAGCCTGAGCGGAATCTTCCGGCCTCTTCTTTGGGCTGTATCAGCGGCGACACTCACGGGTATCAGCTCCTTTGTTCAAAGCTGCAGGGAGGTCCGTGGTACAGGACCTCCCTACAGATAGGAAGAGGGCGTGATTGCCTATCTGAGTCTCCTCATCGCGGCCTCTTGGGCTCTCCTGAGGCCTTCGTCAACGGTTATCCTGCCAGCCGCCATCTCAGTGTACTGGGTGCTGAAGTCATGAATGACGACATCCCAGAACAGGTCACCGGTATTGACGGACGGCATCTCTTTCGCCATCTCGGCAAGCAGCTGTCCAACCTTCTGACCGCCAAACCTCGGATCAGGCTGCTGGAACAGTTCGCTGTCCCAGACTCCTGCGAACGGAGGAAGCATGTCGGTCTCTTCGAATCTGACCTTGATCGCGCTCTCGTCATACTGCATGTACTCGATTACCGGGTACAGCAGATCCGGGTTCTTGGCTGCCTTGGTGATGGCCATGAAGGTGCCGCCCCAGGAAGCGGTTCGCGGACCACCGGCCTTGTATACAGGCAGAGGCCTTACCTTGATGTTGTACTTCTGGGCGGCCTCATCCGCCTGGGCCAGGTACCAGTCAGGGCTAGCATATGCAGCCATCGTGCCGTTTGCGAATAGGGATCCGAAGTTGCCCCAATCCCACTCGCACATTACGCCAAGGTTGACCCACTCGAGCCACTTCTCTACGAAGGCCTTGAACTCGGCGTTTTCAAGTATCGGCATGCCGTTCTCATCGAGCACCTGAGCGCCGGCCTGCTGCTGGATCATGAACATCGTGCCGTTCAGGCCCGACGCAATGTGGGGAAGGGCGTAGTGGACAGGTCTGCCGTCCTGCTTCTTCTCTGCCAGCTTGACGGCAGCTGCGAAGAACTCGTCCCAAGTTTCGATTGTCGCCAGATCCACTCCGACTGACTTCCAGAGGTCATCATTGTACACGAGCACGCAAGGATGAACGTCGTGCGGGAGTCCGTAGACGTGTCCGCCGTAGGTGACCCAGGCCACTCTGCCCGGAACCACATTCTTGAACACTTCGGACTTCTCTACGTACTTGTCGAGCGGAACGACAATGCACTGCTTCGGATCGGCGTTGAGGATTCTGTTCTCCTCGATCATCCACTCGATAATGTCCGGGCCGGTGCCATCCATCATGGCTGCCTGAAGTGTCTCAACAAACGCATTCTGGGCAACTTGCTCGATGACCAGATCGATGTTGAACTTCGCCTCGATGTCTGCCTCGCGCGCTTCCCACTCGGCTATGTTGTTGGCCGCAAAGCTCCACAGCACTACTTTCTCCTTGGCCATAGCACCAGTGGAGAGCATGCAGGCGATCATCAGGACCGCTACGATCAAAACCAAAGCGCTTCTACGTAGCATAGAGACTCCTCCTTACTTCACTAGTGTGATGGTGTTGGCAGGCGCACCCCTCGGCTGGCGCGCCAGAAGAATGGACGCAAGACACCTCCTTCTAGGGATTCACTTCTGACTTAATTGTCCGCCGGCAATGGATGGGTGACTAGGAGGATATTGCTTCGACGTTTTGTGTGAGTGATGGGGAGGAGGAGAGGTTTCTGTCGAGGTTTCCTGGACACCTGAGCACAACCTCGAACGTGGATCCTGATCCGGGGAGGGTCTTGAGATTGATGAAGCCTCTGTGAGCGGTGACGACCCGGTGGCAGTATGCAAGCCCCATTCCCCAGCTTGCTCCAGTGGGTTTTGTAGTGAAGAAGGGGTTGAAGACCTTTCCTACTTGATGGCGCGGGATCCCCGGTCCGTTGTCGGCAATGCGGATGAAGCACCACTCGTACTCGGAACCGACCTCAACTCGGATCTGGGGCAAAGATGGTTGGTGCCGCGGAGCACTGACAGCGTCGATCGCGTTCTCTAGTATGTTCTCTACCACGTTGGCCAGATGCTCGCGGTCGCCGAACACGGGAACGTTCTTGGACAGGCCGTCTATTGTGAGGTCGATCCCTGAGAGCCTGTGCGCGCACCTGCGCTGAGCTTCCAGCCATAGATCTCTCATCTGCACGTGGTCAGGCTCGACCTTGAGGTGAGTCGACTGGTAATGCAGAATGTCCAGCATGCCGAGGGCCTCGCAGCACACGTCCTTTGCCCATTGAATCTTGGTGAGCGCCTCAGCCGCGCGCTCGTCATCGATGTCCTGAAGCTGCTTCTCGGCCATATCTGTGGCCATTTGGACCGCGAGGAAGCGGTTCTTGAAGGAATGGAGAGCTATCCGGACAGCCTGGTTTGCGACGTGGATCTGTCTGTTCAGCTCTCCAGAGCCTATCCGCCATGTCCCTAGGAAGCCGTAACGGAGAATCGACGTGGCCATCGCGCCGATAGCTATGGGTGTGGCATAGGGAATGAGGTGGATGTAAGTGGTGTCTATTACGGGGTAATGGGCAATCGGCAGGAGCGTGGTGGCCATCGCGTGTCCGTTAAGGGTGGCCGTTGAGCCGGTGCACGTGAGCCCTACGAAGAGGATGCTGAGGATCCCACAGCTCATGCCCACGCTGAGCGCCTGAGCGCGCTTCTGGACGATGCTGCTCTTGGCCCAGAGGGAGAACACCCGCCACACCGCGAACGCCAGGTTGCCGATGACCAGAGAGGTCGATATCAGGTCGACAATGTGGATTCCCTGCTCGAACTGCCGCCGAGCCTCCTGACCAAACGCAAGCTGGGCGCCGCTCACGTACAGACTGAACAAATGCTCGGGGTCGTAGTACCACACGAGGAGGAAAGCTGTTGCCGCTGTGACGCCCAGCACAGCCACGTCTCGCTTGTCGGATTTCGTCCCCGTATAGGTGACCGCAAAGACGTTCATGGCTGTCACAAACCCGACCAGGCTCCACAGGCGGAAGCGCATGAACGCATACAGAGGCATCCGGGACAGCAGGTGCAGCATGAACGCGGGCCGGTCAAAGGGCACGACCATCAAGCTGTCGAGCTGGTAGTTGCCGAATCGCGATATGAGGCCCACTTGCCCCAGTATGCAGCAGCCGAAGGCGAACAGGATCAAGCCCAGCCACACTGCCTGCGAGCCCCGCGGAACGCGCGCGACTATGAGAAGGGCAAAGACCAAGAAGAGCATGGCAACCAAGAGCACTCTGCAAGCGCCCCCTTCCTGGTAAGCGTCTGCCGGTGAGCTGCCCGGCCTGCACTGCCTGACCCTGGCCTCCACCGCCTGGCAATGGCCTCCACTGCCTGGCCCGAGCCGCCGGGCGGGCTGTCCGTCCACCGGCTGAGCTGTCTGGCCGGCACTGCCGGGCTGTCGGCCACGCCGGCGTTCGATCAAGCACGCCGGCCGGGCAAGCCGTGTGCCTGGCACCGCCGGGCTCGCGGTCGCGGGCCAGCTGTGCCGCTTGCCACAGGCGAGTGAGCGTGCCGTCGATCCGATCTGTCTTCGATAGAGCAGGTCAGCCCGCTGAGCCCCTGACTAGACCGGCCCGTGACCAGACCAGCCCTTGACTAGACCGGCCCTTGACTAGACAGGCCCCTGACTAGACCAGCCCTTGACCAGACCAACCCTTGACTGGGCGAGCCACCGACTCGGCAGACCCAGAGCCTTATATTGCCACACTGAGGAACATTCCGCGTCGGCCCGCTGTACTCCTGCGAATAGGCTTCGCTCCGCCACGGCACCGAGGTACAAAAGGAGGGGCCCTTAGGGCCCCTGGATGTTTCGGTGCCAGATTCGTGGCATTCTTCAGTCATCACGCGTGACTCTGTCGTAGAGGGTGAGAAGGTACAGGGCACTCACTGCAAGTATGACGTAGATCACGCGAGTGACTACGCCGGGGTCGTAGACGGTGGTACCGCCGAAGATTGCCTTGACAAGGTCGAACTTGAAAAGACCTACAAGACCCCAGTTCAGTGACCCAATGATCGTCAGGACAAAGGCCACCACCTTAACTGCCTTCATTGCAGAACCCTCCTTTCTGCCACATGATACGCAAAAGCGCTATGTCCAGGTGATCGTGGATATACCTGGCTGCTGTCCCATGGACACAGGCGCTGTTGCACGTGTCATTATGGCAAAAACTAAAACCTTCACGACTTGATTGTATTTACATATCCTCTTGCTGTCAAGTATTCATGTAATAAAGTGGAAGCATCATAACGAACATGCCTCCATATGAAGGATATACTCTGCAATGGTCTAATGTATTATTGAAGCGCTGTGAGCTGATCCGAAGTCCGAACGGGGATCACGAAAGCGCTTTTTCGGAGCACTGGAAGACCAGACAGGTTTGGACAGCCTAGGGCAGGTCAGGGCAGGTCCACCTGCGCTGGTCACTCGATCGTATGTCGAAGAGGGGGTCTTTGTGTTGAAGTCTTTCGAGCTGCGGTATGGCATGAACCCGCACCAGGCACCGGCAATGGTCAGGAGCAGGCAGGGGGAGCTTCCGTTTGAGATTCTGAACGGCTCGCCCGGCTTCATAAACCTGCTAGACGCTCTCAACGCGTGGCAGCTGGTCAAGGAACTAAGAGCCGCAACAGGGTTGCCGGCCGCAGCGTCATTCAAGCACGTCAGCCCTGCCGGAGCAGCAGTCGCAGTCCCACTCACTCCTGAACTCGAGAAATCATACTTCGTGGAAGGCATGGAGCTGTCCGACGTGGCTGTAGCATACGTCAGGGCTAGAGGAGCGGATAGAGTCTCTTCCTATGGCGACCTAGTGGCTGTCAGCGATACAGTGGACGCAAGCCTGGCTAGATACCTCAAGCTGGAGGTGTCAGATGGAATCATCGCTCCAGGCTATGATGATGACGCACTGGAGATCTTGAGGCAGAAGAAGAAGGGAAGGTACCTGGTGCTGAAGATGGACCCGGACTATGCCGCACCGGAGACGGAAGTCCGAGAGGTCTTCGGCATTGTGCTGGAGCAGCGACGCAACGACTGCGTCGTTTCGGACAAGCTGTTTGACAACATCGTGACAGAGAACAAGGACATGCCAGAGGCTGCAAAGCGTGACCTGCTAGTTGCGACTCTGACCCTGAAGTACACTCAGTCGAACTCGGTGTGCTTTGCATATGATGGCCAGGTGATCGGCAACGGCGCCGGACAGCAGTCCAGAGTCCACTGCGTGCGATTGGCAGCATCAAAGGCCGACATGTGGTTCCTCCGCCAGCATCCACTCGTGCTGGACTTGCCCTTCAGAGAAGGGCTGTCAAGGCCGGAGATCAACAATGCCATCGACGGTTTCCTATCCGACGATCTGACCGAAGTTGAGCTGCAATACCTGCAGGACCTGTTTACCAGCATGCCTGCGAGGATGAGCAAGGAGCAGAAGAAGGAGTGGCTGAGGACTGCATCGGGAGTCAGCATGAGCTCAGACGCGTATTTCCCCTTCCGTGACAGCATAGACCGAGCAGCTCAGAGTGGAGTTAAATACGTCGTCGAGCCGGGTGGGTCGATCAGAGACGATGCAGTGATCGAGGCAGCCAATGCCTATGGCATGGTCATGGCTTTCTCAGGGCTCCGACTGTTCCATCACTGAGGAAAAATGCATCAGTCGTTGAATCAAGCAGGCCGCTCGACTATCGAGCGGCCTGCTCTTTGACTGAGGGGAAGCGATCGGATTTGGAGGAGGCGCCTGATCACTGAGCGGCCTCTTCTGTCACTGAAGAGGGGCGCTCGGGTACGGAAAGAGGCAGCCCGGTCACTGAGCGGCCTGCTTCTGCAGGAACAGAGATGAGAGTGGCTTGAAGCGCTCTGCGACCGGCTCGTCGATTGCGATTCGGCCGTCCCTCAATGCGATGAGCCTTCGAGCATAGGAGCCGACTTGGAGGTCGTGAGTGACCATCACGATAGTCGTGCCCTGGTCATTGAGGCGACACAGTATATCGAGTATTTCCCCTCCCTGTACGCTGGAGAGGTTGCCTGTCGGCTCGTCAGCGAGGATGAGCGTCGGCCTGTTTGCGAGTGCTCTGGCAATGGCTACCCGCTGCTGCTCTCCTCCTGATAGCTGACTCGGGTAGTGGTTCAGGCGATGATCCATCTCGACACTTGCGAGGAGCTCTTTGGCCCTGCTTAGGCGCTCACGCTTCGGCACACGGGCGTATATCATTGGCATCATGACGTTCTCTATCGCAGTGAGCTCGCCGAAGAGGTTGTAGCTCTGAAAGACGAACCCGAAGTGCTTGTTGCGTATCCTTGACAGCTCGCCGTCGTCCAGATCGGCGATATCGACATCCTCGAGAAGGTACCGGCCTGATGTCGGCGTATCGAGGGCGCCGAGGATGTGCAGCAGTGTCGACTTGCCCGACCCGGACGGACCCATGATCGAGATGAACTCACCCCGCTGAATCTCCAGGTCGATGCCGTCGAGGGCGACTACGTCGACTTGCCCCATGGCATAGACCTTTGTTATGGCCTCGAGCTTGATCATATCCGGGTACCTCCCCCTTCGCTGAGTGCGATCTGATCTTTGTCTATGAATTCGTCGTAGGAGCTGACGATCACTAGATCACCCTTTTCTGCACCTGATAGCACCTCAACATATTGGCCCTCCACCAGCCCGAATCTCGCCGGCGCCTTTCTGGCCGTCTTGTTCTCCAGGTCTACGATGTAGACATATCTTGACTCGCCGCTGGCAAGATAGTGATCCCGCGGGAGGCTGTTCGCGGCTTCCTTCCTGAAAACCTCGATGTCGATATAGCAAGCGGCGTTCGGGATCAGACTCTGTGGGAGCGTATCGAACGTCACCTCGAGACCGACTGTGGTCGCACCTGATGTAGCCTGCGGAGCGATGTACGACACCGTTCCCGTATGGCTCTCCCCTAGCATTGAGATGCTCACAGGCTGCCCGACCTTGACCAGCGACAGTGCGCTCACTGGGATTTCTGCAGATATGAGCGATGTCGTCAGGTCAGCAACGGCCATGATTGTCGCGTTGGCGTTCACCGAATCGCCTTCCTTGACGGAAACCTGAAGCACCCGGCCGGATATGGGCGACCTCACGACCAGAGATTCAATGG
>JAAYAB010000118.1 GCA_012719595.1 Bacillota bacterium | reverse complement strand
GGATTTCTGCAGATATGAGCGATGTCGTCAGGTCAGCAACGGCCATGATTGTCGCGTTGGCGTTCACCGAATCGCCTTCCTTGACGGAAACCTGAAGCACCCGGCCGGATATGGGCGACCTCACGACCAGAGATTCAATGGCCTTGTTCAGGTCGGCCACGCGCTGTTCGAGCTCAGTCACTTTGAAACGAGCGGCTTCGACGTCAAATGCGTACTTCTCTTTCGTTGCCTCATAGGTAAGGGATAGGGCCTCATATGTGCGCTGGGCATCCTCTGCCGAGCGGCGGTGATTCTCCAGCTCGGATTTGGATGCGTCTCCGAGCAGGTATAGTTTCTCTTGTACCTCGAGCATTCTGGCCGCATCGTTCATCTTCTGCTCCGAGGCTCGCAACCCCGCTTCCAGCTCGGTGATCTTCACCTGGTTGTCGAGTTCGAGTTTCTGCGCTTCTACACGTGCGGCCTGCAGATCCCTCGATGCCTGGGCGAGCTGCGACTCTAGTGTCGGCGAATCGATGACGCAGAGGACCTGCCCTTCCACAACATCCTGGCCTGCCTGGGCCTGCAGTTGTGTGACAGTGCCCTGGGCTGGTGCGAGCAGCGTCTTCGCAGTCTTAGGCACGACCGCTCCTTCGGTCGACACTAGCTGGCGGAACGGTCGCTCCTGCACCTCTGCGTATCGATAGGATTTGAGTATGAACTCCTTGTCACGAGGCGCCAAGAAGTAATACGCCACCAATCCGATGCAGGCAAGCACAGCGATGGCGAATATCAATAGGTTGAGCTGCTGCTGGGAGCGAGCAGTTCGCTTCGGTCTCCTACGAACTATGGGTTCGTGTGTCACGGGTTCGTGTGTCACGGATCCACGCTCCTCGAGTGACTGTAGTAGGTCGGTTTGCGATTGACAGGCTCCGCCTGCCAGCTCCCCTGGCCGGCCGGGTCCGCTAGCTCTCGCGGGTCAGCCAAGTCGGCCAGATCCACTAGGTCGATATCGACTAGGTTGATTAGGTCCAAAGGTTAGAGACGACTTATGGAGTCAGCTCCCTCAGCGCATCGACTGGAGGTCGCCTGGCAGCCTGAATCGCAGGGTACAGACCGGCTAATAGCCCGATAGCGACTGATATCAGCACCGAAACCGCGGCAGGCGCTAGTCCTATCCGCATTAGACTCTCTTGGGGCTCAACAGCGCTGCTAGTCTGCATCAGTCGAGCAAGTGGCTCGGCGCAGAACGAGGCGGCGACCAGCCCGATGATCGCCCCAGCGGCCGCTAGGAGCCCTGCCTCAGTCACGATTTCGAACACGACTGCTGATCGGGACGCACCGATTTCCCTGCGAAGTCCGATCTCGCGGGTGCGCTCGACGACGCTGACCATCATGATGCTCAGGATGCCGATTGAGCTTACTATCAGGCCGACAAGTGCAAACCCGCCGAGGAACATGCCGAACGTCTTGTCAACTCCCGATGTTGAGGGGATGTACGGTTCGGTGAACCTGAGGCTTAACCGCGAACCATGCCTCGCGGCAAGTATCTCTTCCATCGACCTCTTCACATGGTCGAGTGCGCTCTTCTTGACAACCATTGTGAACTCAGCGAACAGAGAGGATCTGATCCATGCCCGCGGTGTCTGAACATTCGTGCTGCTTGTTGCGGGGCCGGTTTGAGCGCTCGTGCCGCTTGTGACGGATCCCGTCTGAGGACCAGCGCCACCTGTCACCGGGCCTGCTTGAGGGGCGGTGCCGAATACCATCGGCCCGCCCTGAACGCTCGTGCCGTCTGCCATCGGTCCTGCTTGGGGACTCGCGCCACCGGCCATGGGCCCCGCCTGAAGGCTCGTTCCGCCTGTCATCGGTCCTGGCTGAGGGCTAGCACCGCCCGTCATCGGCCCCGGCTGAGGGCTCGTGCTGCCTGTCAATGGTTCCGACTGGGAACCCGTGTCGCCGGTCGTCGGCCCCGCTTCCGAGTCGGTACCGTCCGTCAGGGGCGCCACTAGAACTTCCATGCTGCCAGTCATTGGCCCCGCTTGAATGCTCAGACCGCTTAGCATGGGCCCCGCTTGGATGCTTGTACCGCCTGCCATGGGTCCCGCCTGAACGCTCATGCCTGCCGCCGGTCCGGCGAAGATGATCGCACCGCCTATGCCCGGTTCCGCTTGACTGTCCGCGCTCTCAGCGCTCGCTTCTCCAAGCGGCGCCATGAAATGCTCAGGCCTGATGTTGGAGGGCATTCCTTCGCCTGGGGAGATGTCCACGACACCGATGACCTCGAACTCCTCGCGAATCCCGTCAAATCGGGAGGAATTGGAGGTCCTTGTAGAGGCTGCCATCCCCATAGGCATGGACATAGTAAAGGCTAGCTTCTTTCCGATCGGCGATTCGTCGCCAAACAGTGCCTTCGCGGCCTGCTGTGAGATTACCAGTGTTCTGCTCTGGTTTTCGTAGTCCATGCTTGTGAAGACGGTTCCCTCGATGACCTTCAGATCCGCCAAGTCCATGAGGTCCTTGTTGACCGACCTAAGGCCGGAGGTTTGATACACGAGGCCGTTCAGTTCTATCGTGTCACGGGGATCATCCCGCTTCAGCGGGATTGAGACTATGCCTTCGATTGCCCGGACCGCCTGAATGTCTTCTGGAGTGAAGATCGACGTCATTCCGATCGTACGAACGCCGCTCTCGTCCTCAAACTCAGTACCGTTGTACACCTGGATAAGCTGCTCATCGGCGCCTACGAACGGCAGTCCGTCTGCGGTAGCGTCCGGTTGCATTATGATGTTGAGGACCAGCGCAACGGCTGCGATGCCCAGTGACACCTGCAGGATAGTGAGCAGGCTTCGGACTGGCTTGCGCAAGAGAGTCTTCGCCGTAAACTTCATAGTCTCGAGGAACACGTATCTGCACCACCCCTGGCCTAGAGCCTATTCAGTGCAAGGTGCACCCAGTAAGTCCATTCGGTGCGACGGACACCTAGTGTGTCAGTGCGTAGGGCACCTGCGGTTTCTACTCAGTACGAAGCGCGTCGACCACGTCTATTCTCGACGCCTGGAGAGCTGGATAGAGCCCGAATATGAGAGTGGCGACAACTGCCACTCCGATTCCAATGAGCCAAACCTCAAGTGGCACATGGATCGCGATTGCCCCTTCAGCAACTGCGGCTGAGAAGATCTTGGTAAAGGCCACGGTGAGGCCCATTCCGATGGCCGCCCCGAACAGGCTCACTACGAAGCACTCGGTCATGAACTGGGCGAACATCCCACGGCGGTTGAGGCCCAGAGCCGCCGAAATACCGAAGCTCTTTGTCCTCCTAATGACTCGAGCGATCATCAGGTTAAGCGTGTTCACAGCAGCAATTATGAGTGCAACAGAACCGAATGCAGCAATGACAATCGCTACGCGCCTGATCATCGCCGATGAGGTCCGGATAGTCTCGATTGGAGAGCTGACGGACACGGCGGTTCCGAACTTGGATGTAACATAGGAACGCAGTCTTGCCAAGGCGGTTGCGATATCGACATCATCGCTTGGTATCACGTAGATCTGGTCGATAGATGTGAGAGCAGCGGCGGAATACACGGACCTTGGCGTGGAACGTCGTATCGTTTCCAGAGCTGTGTAGGGCATAAACACCGCGTCATTCAGGCTCGACCCCGTTGCGGTGAACAGAACCGAATAGCCTCCCAAGGCTGCGGTTGACTCAGTCTTGATCTCTTTGAGGACCCCTATCACCGTGATCGAAACGGGGACATTGCCATACTGCAGGTTCAGCGATCGATCGATGGGATCTGAGTCTCCGAAGTGTCTGCGTGCTAGGTTCCATCCTATGACGCCGACGAGCCGACCCTCGTCCAGGTCTGACTTCACGAACAGCGATCCAGAGTGAAGCTCCAGTCTCTGCGCAACAAGGGCTGAAGGAAATGTAAGGTGAACTGCGACTGAGTTAGCCCTCTGCCAGTCCCGCAACCGTTCCTGACCCTCTCGCGTGCGGAAGTCGACTGAAGGCTGAGGGTCAGCACCGGCTATCGTGAAATTGGTGTAACGAGTCGCGAACGCGTGTTTGACCACCGAAACCTCTGTTTCCAATGCCATGATGTCGTCGATCGTGAAGTCGACGGGCCTATCATCTACTCGTCCGAGAAGTCTGACAGGGGAGGAGTCTGAACTAATCCTGTAGAGTCCGGCTCTGTCACGTTGAGCCTGTCTAATGTAGATTATTCCTAGTTCTTGCATCTGTCGCTCGCTCAGGGAGCGATATTCAACCAATAGAGCAGCGACGCTGCATAGGGCACCGACACCGAGGCCGATGGCCACAATCATGAGGATCGATTCAAACAAGCGCATGCGTATCTGTCTGAGTGACCAGAGTAGATGACCCAAAGAGCACAGCCTCCCCCGACACGTATGACATGTCCGCCCATGGAGTGGACCGGTTCGTTCCCCTTAGGCCGATTAAGCGATCCAGGCGCTTCATCTCAGCTGCGCCAGTCCAGGCTTCGACCCAGCTGCGCCAGTCCTGGCTTCGTTGCAGCTGCGCCATCTGGGCTTCGATCCAGCTGCGCCATCTGGGCTTCGACCCAGCTGCGCCATCTGGGCTTCGACCCAGCTGCGCCAATCCAGGCTTCGTTGCAGCTGCGCCAATCCAGGTTTCGACTCAGCTGAGCCATCTGGGCTTCGACCCAGCTGCGCCAGTCCTGGCTTCGTTGCAGCTGCGCCAATCCAGGTTTCATCCCAGCTCCCTCAATCCGGGCGCCTCGTTCCGACTGCGCCAGTCAAGGCGCTTTCTCTGAATTGTGCCAATCCAGACGCTTCGTCCCAACTGTGCTATATGACGAACTACTGGAGCAGTTGTTCCCACTGTTAATTATACCAGTAAAGCAGGGATACTGCATTGGCTTGCTCCGAACTGGGCATACTACGTCAATGCAGTATGACCAGGGACTGGACTTGCAGGAAGATCGTCAGCGTTATAGAATTGTAACGGCTAGGGGGTTGAATCTGCTTGCAAACAACGATTGCTGGGCGAAATCGGGAATCCTCACTCAGTGGCGGAATCGCACTACTGGTGGTTCTCGTTCTTGCCGCCGCTTGTTCTTGGACAGCATCTGCTGAAGAGTCAGCTCTCGTTCATACGGTGCAGCCGGGCGAGACTTTGTGGGGAATAAGCAGGCAGTACGGTCTTGATATGGAGACCCTGGCTCTAGTGAACGAGCTTGACAACCCCGACAGTCTCAAGGTCGGTCAGAAGCTCCTCATCTCGGCTTCTCAATCGGTCGAATACACAGTGCAGCGAGGCGATTCGCTGTGGAGTATCGCGACCGCATTCGGCGTCTCTGTGGATGCAATAGCTCAGGCGAACGCGATCCCTGACCCGTCGAAGATCAAAATAGGGGACAAGCTGACTATACCACTCGGAGTTGGCGGCGTAGCTGTCAGCCGCTTGTTCCTGGAGCATAAGGTTGCTCGAGGTGACACGCTCTGGGGTATTGGACAAGCCTATGGCGTTAGTGTCAATTCGATAGCTGCGGCCAATCCTGGTGTAAAAGCCAATAGTCTGAGAGTGGGAGACATCATCAAGGTTCCGCTGAGCGGCTCCAGTTCCTCGATGCGCTCGTCGGCCGGGCCGAAGTATATCTGGCCTGTAAGCGGAGGACGGCTGACCTCTGAATATGGCTGGCGAACAGATCCCTTCACCGGCCAAAAAGCGTTTCACGGCGGCGTCGACTTAGGACTCCCGGAGGGCACTCCGATTTACGCCAGCGGCGACGGCGTTGTAATAGAAGCTGGCCTGAAGGGCGGCTTCGGCCGTGCGGTAGTAATCCAACACGATGACGGGCTCGTGACGCTATACGCGCATGCCTCCAAGGTGCTCGTCACAGTCGGGACCAGGGTCAAACAGGGACAACTCATCGCCAGAGTCGGATCGACCGGCAGGGCGACTGGACCACACCTTCACTTCGAAGTCAGAAAGGGCGAGGCCACCATTGACCCGATGTCTCTGATCCCCTGGACCAAGTAGAGGCTGGTAGGGGGTTGGTCCGGAATTGACAAGGGGTTGTCCAGGGTTGATGGCGACATGAGAACCACATTTCTCTTTGACCTCGACGGCACTCTTCTCCCTCTTGATCAAGACAGCT
>JAAYAB010000117.1 GCA_012719595.1 Bacillota bacterium | reverse complement strand
GGGAGATCGGCAGGCGCTCGAGGAGATCCGGACCACCATCTTGACCGACAGCACTGTCAAGGGATATAGAAGAATCCCGCCCGAGTCTTGGCCTGTCTAGCCGAGAGTTGGCCACTGCCTGAGGACATGCAGGGAATCACCTTACGATGGAGAAACTGACACCGGCGAGGTGATCAGTATGACATCGACACCGGATTGGTTGATATGGGCGTTCCTATCGGCTGTGTTCGCAGCACTTACGTCCGTCTTGGCGAAGGTCGGCATACAGGGCGTCGATTCGGATCTTGCGACGCTGGTCCGCACCTTCGTGATTGTGCTCGTGCTTGGCGCGTTTGTGGTGGCGACAGCCAAATGGACCAACCCACTGACACTGCCCCGGAAGACGCTTCTGTTCCTGATCCTCTCCGGACTTGCGACATGTGCCTCTTGGGTTTGCTACTTCCGAGCACTCCAGATTGGCGAGGCGTCCAAGGTCGCTCCGGTCGATAAGCTGAGTGTTGTCTTGGTTGCCATATTCGCTGTGATATTCCTCGGCGAACGGCCGAGCGTGAAAGACTGGTTCGGGATCTCGCTGGTCGGTCTGGGCACAATCATACTTGCGATCAAGCGGTAGTATAAGCTAAGGAATCCTTTCTTCGGCCAGTCTTACTCCGGCGGGACTAAGCTATCTGAAGGTAGAATAGAGATGACGAGCCATTCTGACGTGGAAAGGAGGTTGGCTTCTGTGGTCAACGAGTTCACGGCGGTCATCGAGCAGGACGGAGAATGGTTCATCGCATACTGCCCCGAGATGCCCGGCGCCAATGGCCAGGGGCGGACGAAGAACGAAGCGCTCTCCAGCCTTTCGGACGCTATTCGGTTGATCCTAGAAGACAGAAGGGAACAGGGGCTGAGAGGAATCCCAACTGACGCAATCGTAGAGCGAGTGAGTGTGCAGTGAAGCGAGGAGCACTCCTGCGGCATCTGCGGAGATACGGGTGCGTACTCAAGCGCGAGGGGCGCTCGCACTCGCTTTGGCTCAACCCACAGACGGGCGAGGTTCAGACTGTTCCTCGTCATTCCGAGATCGCAGAGAAACTGGTTATCAGGATTTGTGATGGCCTCTCCGTTCCAAGGATCGGGAGCCACGAGTGACACCATCGCTTAAGTGGCGGCGCACTGGACTAATGAACGCGTTGTTGCCTTTAGCGGGACCCTTGGTCGTAGGTGATGCGCAGGCGCTTCAGAAGGACTGTTACGGCAACCCATTACCGCACCTCCAACCATCCAGGCGGAGTGCGGTTTTTCGACGGACTGCGACGCCCCTGAAGGATATTACTCCGTCATGGGGTAAGTCGTACTTATTGGCCGTGTGAAGTGGCCATCGGGTCAAGCTGATCAGCAGAAATGGATGATCGCAATGGCCTACACAAGGGAAGATATCAAAAGGCAGCTCAAAGGCATGGGGTTGCGAGCGGACAATACGGTCCTGGTACACTCCTCAATGAAGTCGATCGGAGAGGTTGATGGCCGGGCGGACGCTGTCCTTGACGCGTTCATTGAGTACTTCAGCGACGGGCTGTTGGTCTTTCCGACGCATACGTGGCGACAGATCAACGATGAGTACAACGTGTTTAATCCGACGACCGAGCCGGCCTGCGTCGGCATCCTGCCCAACCTGTTCATGAAGAGACCTGGTGTAGCGCGTTCATGGCACCCGACGCACTCCGTTGCCGCGATCGGACGGGGAGCTGAGGAGTACGTGAAAGGCGAGGAACAGTGGGACACCCCTTGCTCTCGAGGCGGATGCTATGGAAGGTTGTATGACCTAGGAGCGAAGATCCTCTTTGTTGGGTGCTCGTTGAAAACCAACACTACCATTCACGGGGTCGAGGAATGGAATGGCATACCCAACAGACTCACGGAAACCCATCAGTTGCTCAAGATCCGAACCCCAGACGGACGGCTCATCGACAGACCCTCGAGGCGGCACTACCATCCTTCAGGCGACATCTCGCAAAGCCACGACAAGATCGAAGAAGCTCTTCTGAAGACAGGCATTGCCTGGGTCGGCAGGATTGGTGACGCCAAGACGTATGTCTGCGATGCCAGGCCGATGGTAGATCTCGTGTCTTCTCTTCTCAAGAGAAACCGAGACCTGTTTGTGGACAGGACGCCGGTTTCGGAGGACTGGTATTCGGGCGAGTGAGCGCCCTCTGCGATCGATAGTAAACGCCCTCCGGGATCGATCCGGGTCATGCCGCACGCATCCCATGGGCTCTTCGGGTGTGGCGCGATGATGTCTGCGATGTCGACCTTGGCGAAGCTCCCCAAGAAGTGCGATCATGCGATGAGAGCGTCCGCGGCCGGAGCTAGACCCCAAGACGACGAGACGGCACGCCGGCGGTACGAGTTCCATGGGTTTCGGTCTGTCTGTCTGCCAAGCGTTTGCTCATTACGTCGGCGACAGGCCAGAGATGATAAGGCAGCGATTCAGCCGGGTTCATGAGTGCCGGTTGTACCGGCAAGACCTCTAGTGCGGAGAACATGCATCACTGACTGCCGGACCTGTGCGGTGGACGCCGCCTGACCCAGGCACTGTCAGAAGAGGAGTGAAACATGGACGTAGGCTTGGAGAAACTCAACTACTCATTCCGCGACAAGCCTCTGCTGATCGGCGGTAAGGCGATGGAGTACTACGGCTTGCGCCCGGCCGGTGCGGACATCGATCTCGTCGTGTCGCGTTACGACCATGATGAGCTGCGCAAGAGGTATCCTGGGCACATTAAGGACATATATGGCGACATTGGGATCTGCGAGTACGGGTTTGAGATCTGGAACCAGATCTGCCGATTTGACTACGACTGCCTCAAGACAGGGGCGGTCGAGGAGAGGGATCTACTCGTTGTGTCACTGGAAAAACTGCTGTTCCTGAAGGCGCTGGCCATTGAGCAAGAGAAGTGCTATCGAGATGTGCGGTTGATTGTCAAGGAGATACTGCGGCGTCAGTATGAGTGAACTAGCTGGCGCCCGGGCTACCGGACAGGGCAGTCTAGCAGAGGCTCTTACCCGACACATCTGACTGGAGTGAGAGCGAGATTGAGAGACTACGTTCGCAGCATGCGAGCTTTGATCGGACACCGGCCGTTGATGCTGTGCGGCGCCTGCGTTCACGCGCTACCCGACGGAGGTGTACATCAAGGTCGGCACTTTGGACAACTTAGAGCACATAAAGCCCACGCGCCAGATCTGGACAGAGCTAGCCGTTCCGTGGCATCGAATACCCGATGGCATTGAGAGCTATCCGAGGAGCCGCCCGCAGACGAGATATCGGATTCCGCGTCCGAAGTAGGTACTAGCGAGTCCGGTCTGAATAGAGCACATGATGGGAGTGCTTGGGATGAGAAGAGTGGAGAAGATAGCACAGGACTTAAGCGCATATCTATCTGGCAAGAGAGTCTTGGAGGTTGCTTGCTGCGATTCCGACTTTAGCCTAGCCGCTTCACGATTCGCAGAAGAGGTTCTTGCAACAGATATTTCGCTGGAGCGAGCGAAAAGAATCAAGCTGGACGAATTGAAAGACGCCATCAGTGAGTACCGTGACTTGATATCGCTTACGGAAATCCACAATAGCAAGTGCAGCGCATTGGTTGGCAAGAAAGGCACCTATTAGACCTCTGCCGTACTCTCGAAGGATTGACCCCAACACGTGGCTGCCTGTCACAGATCTCCCCAGAGACACCGCAAGATGAAACGCTGACGTTTCGACGAGAGCCAGACTGAAAACCGGGCCAAAGGTGCGAACCTGTTGTCTCGCGAAGGCCCGCCGACGGTCCTGGAACGCCCTGGCGACCTGCAAGGCTTCATCGGTACGTCCGGGGGATCGCCGAATGCACTTGTTCGCTCTAGCGGTACGCATCTTTCCGATGACTCACTTTGACGATCCACACTGTCAACTCATCGTCCTGCACCGAGTAGACAATGCGATATGGGCCTTGGCGGAGACGGTATCTGTCCTGGCCTGTTAGCTTCTCACTACCCAAGGGACGGGGATTCTTGGCCAGCAATCTGATCCTGGCAAGGATTCTCTTGAGATCTCCTGCTGGTACTGATTTGAGATCTTTCTCTACTGATCTCTTGAAGAAGATCCTATATACGTCCATCGTTCTTCAGCCTTTTGATCATCTCATCGTAGCTAATCAAAGGTTCTGATACCCGTTCCGCAAAGGCCGCAATATCCTCAGCATCTTCTGTCAGAGATCGCCTAATAGCTTCGTTTATCAGATCCGATAGAGAGCGCGATGTTTCTACCGCCTTCAACCGCAATGCCTTGTGCAGATCTGCATCAAGGTATACTGTCGCCTTCTTGGTTGGCACTGTGATCGTCACCTCCTAGACACACTACCATTATGACGTCATGACGTCATAACGTCAATACGCCAACCGCAACAAGGGCAGGTCAGTCCCACTCCAATGGTGGTGAGGCGAGTTCAGATTGGCGTCGACAGGAAGCTCACCTAGTGATCCGACTTACAACCCGGCGCCCCGTGGGGGTGGCAAGAAGGGTCTATGAGGCATCGACCACGAATAACTAACCTAGCGGAGATCTCTGTCTCATTCGGACGCGACAGTGTGTTGGGAATACAGTCTGGGGGTGTCAACACGTGAACGAGTTCATGAAGGCAGCATACGAGGAGGCGGCAAAGAACCTCGAGACCAACGAAGGTGGTCCCTTTGGCGCGGTCATCGTCAAGGACGGCGAGATAGTTGCAGCCGCCCGCAACATGGTCTTGGCGACCAACGACCCGACTATGCACGCCGAGATAGCAGCTATTCGTGCGGCGACGAAGCAGCTCGGCCGATGCCACCTCGATGACTGCGTGATATACTCGACCTGCGAGCCCTGCCCCATGTGTATGGCGGCGATCATGTGGGCGAGGATACCGACCGTGTACTACGGCGCCGACCGAAGGGACGCAGCGGCCATCGGGTTTGCCGACAACGCCATATACGAGTACTTCCAAGGCACCGCAGCCGAGAAGGCGGTCAGCGTCAGCGAGCTTGATCGCCGCGAATGCGTCCAGTTGTTTGAGCGATGGGCAAAGAAGAACGACCGGACGCTGTATTGAGCCGCAAGTGAGGCTGTGTTTGGCGACGATGAGGAGATTCGCATCGGAACTGACGGTGCAGCGCTTTGTTTCTTCGAGACCCCCATGGACGCATGGTCTTGGCTGACTGGGGATCTGCTCGCATTGGCATTCCGCTGTCGGATGTGGCTTCCGTGTGGGTGTACGGCGGATGGAGCGAGAGTGAGAAAGACCTGTTCTGGGACACCTACGCACTGAACGGTGCCGATCGTGGTGCGTTGACAAGAGGCTTAGCTGAGCTGATGACTCGAGTTCTGCGCTATGAGATATGTGTTCAGTCATTGCTGATGCTCAACTTGGGTGACCTCGACTCCATTGGAAGGCAGTTCCTAGAGAAAGCGATCGCAGCTCTGTGAGATCTATTCATAACGCAAGAATCGTTTGGCAGGCACATGCGCTGGCCCGAGTGGTATGTTTCGTCGTGTTGGCTGCAGTCAGGTGTAGCGCCGCTGGCACGCGAGTTCGTTTGGCAGAAGCATTGGTGGCAGGTGATTGTCGGCAATGCGAATCGTGTTCGCTACTGATCTTCACGGCAATGAGTCTCAATACCGGCAGCTTGCCGATCTCGTTGATGCCACGGCAGCTGACCTGCTCATACTGGGTGGAGATCTGTTTGCCTATTGCCGCGAGGCAGGTCCTCAACTCGCAGTTGCACGGGGCCCGCTGAGGCGGTTCCTGGAGGCGGTTCGGTCGAGGGTTCTTTGGATACCCGGCAACGTAGACTGGCCTGACGCTGTGGAATGCTTGGAGGAGATGTTCGCCGAAAACCACCGCATACAGCGCCTTGCGCTAGATCCTCTACAGGTGCCCGATGGGGTAGACCTCGTCGGGTATCCGTATATACCTCCCAGCCCGTTTCGGATCAAGCATTGGGAACGGAGGGATCTATCTAAGGACCACGCCACCATGCCTGATCCGAGTTTCTCGTCGACGATTGGGAATCCGCTGCAGCGTGTGCCCAGTGACTTCCTTGACTCGCTCCCGAGCATTGAGGAGGAGCTTCAGGAGATAACCCGAGCTAACATTTGGGTAGTACATACTCCGCCGTTTGGTGGCGGCCTCGACACCGTAGGAGGCGATGTGGCTGCCGGGATTCGCAGAGGAGAGCACGTTGGGAGTAAGGCAGTGAGTCAGGCTATAGAGCGACTGCAGCCGGTCTTGACGCTCCACGGTCACATACACGAAGCTCCAGTCGTATCGGGCAGATGGATTGAGCGAGGCAGCAGTCGCCGAGTTGCGACGTGTCCGGAACGAGCGCTATCAACAACTGCTTGAGTATTTCGACTTCGCAATCACGCGTGAGGATTATGTGCTGGCCAAACCAGCGCCTGATCCGTATCTCTCTGTTATCGCTCGCAGTGGATATCCTGCTGATAGATGCCTGGCGATAGAGGACTCTCCACGTGGGCTTATGGCAGCTAGGGCCGCAGGACTCGATTGCTGGGTCATTGCGACCGACCTTACTCGGCGGGCGGGGTTTACTGGTGCGACGAGAGTGCTCGATCGCATTTCGGATGTATCGACGTTACTTCTCGACGCGAAACGCGCCTACAGAGGTGCGTGAAGACGACCGTCGTGGACGCTGTGTGACGCAGCCAAGCAGCGCAAAAAAGGCAGAAGATGTCTAGCAAGCGCAGGCGTTGGACGGGCGATAGGCGGACCCTCACAGCCGAGTAGGCCATTGCAGTCAGAGGTGCGCACAGTCGTCAGCGCGCAGAGTCGTCAGTGCCAGAGGAGGAAGTCCAGAGTGGCGGTGCGGTTCGTCAAGGAAGCAGCCCGTGCAGAGGTTGTCGTTGGAGTGCCCGATGGTGAGCTTGTGATAAGCCTTGATCCGATGGCGAACCTTGTCATGCACACGCTCAACATGTATGGCCTTCTTGGCGGGCATGGAGGTGGATACTCGCTCAGCTGCGACGAATGTGCACTGAAAGCCGTCGACCGTGAGATATTCGATCGCATCGCGGGCAAAGAGCGCTACTTCGGTGGCGGTCCGCTGAACCTCTACTCTCCAACGATAGAGACGCTCGTGAAGAAATGCCTCTATACAGCCCACCCCGACGACGAATCGCTTCTAGGGCTTTTCCCAGCTCCACTCAACAATGCATTGAAGGACATGTGGGACTCGTTTTACCGGGAGTATTGGAGCAGCAACATAGACAGGCTCCACGATGAGTTTGCGGAGATGGACCGCCAGATGAACTGGGCCGAAATGCTGCATCGGATGGAACAGGTCACCCAGACCAAGTGGCGCGGTTCAATGCTTGTCCTAGCGGTGGAGGCTACAGGCTGGAGCGCCTTGACCTGGGGCGACAGTGTTTGCATAGGCACTGTCGATAGGAACGGCGATGCCGGTTTCGTTCACGAGGGTCTTCACCTCCTGTTGAGAGAACGCTGGGCCGAGGACTCGGCCATTCAACGGTTCATGGCTGGCAGGGCGTTCAAGGACAGGTACTGGAGGTCTTGGAAAGCGAAGTACGAGCAGGCGCTTGTTGTAGCCCTCGATGCACGTCTGCGTAACTGGCCAGACCAGCATGTACAGCGCTATTTTGAGGGATGCGAGGTAGGCGACTTGTACGACTTGGTATGGCCTAAGGTATGCGCGTATGTGGACAGACCGGTCATCCCAGTGCCTGAGCTGATGCTCGAGATCATCCAGTGTAACGAAGGTCAAGGTTAACCACGTGGCCACTGCCGAACAGCGCGGCTTCCTAAGAGAGGTAATTGCCGAGGCCTTTGCAGCGGACCCTTGGAATGAGCTTTGGCCTCACGAGAGCCCGAGAAGCATGTTGAGCGACATTTCGAAACATGGAGGGACTGACTTGGGAGCGAAGTACGCACACACGAACCTGATCGCACGCGACTGGAGAAGGCTCGCGACGTTCTACGAGCGTGTATTCGGTTGCACGCCGGCGTCACAGGAGCGAGATCTCTCGGGCAAGTGGATTGAGGACGCAACGACGATCGACGGTGTTCACATTCGTGGGATCCATCTGCTCCTTCCGGGTTGGGGCAGCTCGGGTCCAACATTGGAGATCTTCCAGTACTCACCGCAGGGTCCTGAGCTTTCGAAGGAGATCAACAGGCTGGGATTTGGTCACATTGCTTTCCGGGTTGACGATGTAGAAGCTGTGCGGAGGGCTGTCATTGCCAACGGGGGAAGGGACTACGGGGAGCAGGTTACCACCCGCATCCCGGGCGAGGGAGCAATCACATTCGTGTACATGGCCGATCCCGAAGGCAATATCATCGAGCTGCAGTCCTGGGCTGCTGAGGAGAGCCGTGGCACGACGAATCGGCCGCCTGCAAGTTCTTGGGGTGGCTAACGGGCGTCCGGAACGGAATAGTGCCACGCGTTGCCTTCCAAAGGCAAGGTTGCTCCATGTTTGTAATGTCTTCCCTATGGTCGAGAGCCCATTGCTATTCGATAGATCCCGTGGTATCTTCAATGTAGATACACTCGAGGAGGTGGAATGTTGTTCACCAGGATACAGAAGTGGGGAAACAGCCTCGCCATCCGTATTCCGCGCGTACTTGCTGAGCAACTCGAGATTCGGCATGATAGTGAGGTCGACCTATTGCTGGATCAAGATCACCTGATCATCAAGCCTCGTCGACCAAAGCCCTCGCTTTCAGCCTTGTTGGCGCGGGTGACAGAGGAGAACATCCATAGCGAAGTGACTACGGGCGAGCCGATTGGACGCGAGGTGTGGTAGATGGGCTATATACCCGAGCGTGGTGATCTCATTTGGCTCACCTTTCAACCCCAAGCCGGTCATGAGCAACAAGGCCGTCGTCCGGCAATCGTTGTGTCTCCAGCTGCCTACAATGGTCGCGTGGGTCTAGCTCTCGTATGTCCGATTACCGCGATCGCTAAAGGCTATCCTTTCGAAGTTCAGGTTCCCGAAGGAATTGGTGTCAGCGGTGTGGTACTTGCCGATCAGCTCAAGAGCCTTGATTGGCGTGCGAGGGGGGCCGAGTACATCGGGAAGGTACCTAGCAACGTCATGTCTGAGATAGTTGACAGAATCCGAGTGCTATTAGAGGACACCGCAACGTAGGAGGCTAGCCCATGTCTGCCGCAACGGCACAGAAACGAAAGGAACTACTAGCATTCATTCAGCGTGAGGTGGTCACGGAGCCTGCGGTTCAGAGCGTGGTTGTCATCGGCAGCGTGGCGGCGGGGACGGCTCGTTCCGACTCGGACATCGATGCGGTTGTCTTCTTGGACCCGTATGACCTCTACGCTGTCCCGGCGGAGTTTCAGTGGCGGCCGGAGGACGGCTCCTTTCACTCTATCTTCGTTGAGGTGGAGGGAGCGGTCCAGTTCGATTTCAAACGACTCGATCTCGCTGAGTGGTCGAAGCCGACTCATGTGTGGCCGGAACCGTTGCTTGGCGAACTGAGCGAGGGCTGGGCTGCGTATGATCCGGACGGCCGAGTCGGGCGGTTGGTCACGGAACGAACAGCGTATCCCGATGAGGTTCGCAGAGAGCGGCTTGACGAAGCGTTGATCCAGCTAGACCTGCTGCTTGATGACTCAAATGCGGAGCGCGTGTGGGTCTCCCTGGGTCCGCATCAGGCTCATGCGAGACTGCACTCAGCATGGGACTACCTGGTGCAGGCCATATTCGCATACAACTGCCGTTGGCGCACATGGCGCAGTCGTGAGCTGTCCCATCTGGCCAAGTTGCCCTGGCTGCCCGACGGTCTTGCGGCGCAGATGCTAGAGGCAATGAACGCACTGTCAGAGACTGAGGCTGGATATCGCAGGCGATTGGAGATACTGCAAGCGCTGTTCAACCAAGTCATCACCAGATTCCAAGAAGACGGACTGTATGGTTCCAATCCGATCTCGGAGGCGTT
>JAAYAB010000116.1 GCA_012719595.1 Bacillota bacterium | reverse complement strand
GCCTTAACTTCCGGTCCGTGCAGTGATATACTTGGTCATGGACATGAATTTGAGAGAGGTAGGAGCAGCCATGCCAAATGCAACCGGAAGCGCACCCAAAATCATCCCAATAGCCCTTCAGGCATATTCCCTGCGAGACGATGCCAAGGCGGACTTCCCCGGGACTTTGAGACGCATCAAGGAGATCGGCTACGAAGCGGTCGAGTTTGCTGGCTATTTCGGCATGAGCAGTCGTGAACTCCGCAGCTTGCTCGACGATCTCGGCTTGAGGGCCGTGAGCAGTCACGTGGGTTACCAGGAACTGAGCGAAAACCTAGACCGGCAGATAGAGTATAGCGTCGAGATCGGCGCCAAGTACCTGATATGCCCGGGATACGGGGCAGAGGACAGGGATGGATGGCTGAAGTTCGCAGATTTCCTGTCTGCAGCCGGCGAGAAGTGCAAGGCGGCAGGACTCGTGATTGGGTATCACAACCATTCGCGCGAGCTCGAGAAAATCGACGGCGAGTACATGCTGGACATACTCTTTGACGCCGTCAAGTCAGACGCAGTCGTCGCCCAGCTTGACCTCGGATGGGTGATGTATGCCGGCGTCGATCCAATAGCTTACCTTAGGAAATACGCCGGGCGTTGCCCTTTGGTTCACGTCAAGGACTTCGATGAGAACAAGGTCCAGACGGAGGTGGGCACCGGTGTGCTCGATCTACCGGGCGTGGTCGCCGCATGCCGGGAGACAGGGGTCGAGTGGATGATAATAGAAACCGAGGAGTACAACATGAAGCCGATCGACAGTGTCAGGGTTGGCCTTGAGAACCTCAAGAAAGCGGTAGAGCAATCCTAGGGGGGATCAATGTTATGGAGATGGCGAACGAGGCACTGAAAAACCTACTTACCAGGCGCAGCATTCGCAAGTATGCGGCACAGCCGGTGGAGGAGGAGAAAATCAAGCTGATTCTCCAAGCCGCTATGGCCGCACCGTCAGCCCGAAACCTCCAACCGTGGGAATTCATAGTGCTCACGAAGAGAGAGACACTGGATGCATTGGTCAACTTCAGCCCTCACGTGAAGATGTTGAAGGAGGCACCTCTGGCCATAGTGGTGTGCGGCAAGACCGACGAAGAGACAGGCTCGCCGGACTGGTGGGTCATCGACTGTTCGGCTGCAGTCCAGAACGCACTTCTGGCTGCACATGCTCTAGGCCTGGGTGCTGTGTGGCTCGGTGTCCATCCGAGGCGCGACAGGCAGGAGGCCCTGGAGAACTTCTTCCAGCTGCCGGCCAATGTGAAGCCCCACAGCATGATCGCCATCGGCTATCCGGCTGAGCAGAAAGAACCCGCCAACCGCTTCAGAGAAGAGAGGGTTCATAGAGAGGCCTGGTGACGGGCGAGGCCGGGTCGGGCCAGGAGTGACGGTTTGCTGAACGCAATGACGACAGGGGAGGCCGAGCAGGGCCGGGTGAGGCTGGCCGATGCCAGAAGTGGCCGATGCGAGAAGTGGCCGGGCCGGGCGTGGCGGGCCGAGGTCGGGTAAGGCGGGGCCGGGTGAGGCTGGCCGACGCCAGAAGAGGCTAGGCAGGGCCAGGTGAGGCTAAGCGGGGCCAGGTGAGGCCAGATAGGGCCAGTCGAGGCGGTTCACTGAACGGCATGATGACTGGCGGACGCATTCGCCGCCGGTCCGGAGACAGGAGATAGGAGCTACATACATGAGGATTCAAGCGATCAAGACGCCGGTCATCGAGATAGGACAGGATCTGCTAGAGGTGTTTCGGTCTTCGTTCGCAGGCGAGCTTCGAGAGCGGTCGATTGTCTGCGTGACGTCCAAGGTCGTCTCGTTGGAGCAGCGCCGGGTTGTGGATCTCTCCAAGATTGAGGTCAGCCCAGAGGCGCGCACGATGCGTAAACTCAAGTACTCAAAGGACATCGAACGATACCCGGGACTGGCTGAGCTGATCCTGAGGGAGTCAGACCGTGTCTACGAAGGGCACTACGTCTACCTGACGCTCAAGGACGGGACATTCATGGCCAATGCGGGCATTGATCTGTCCAATGTGCCTGCTGAGGGGCATGCCATCTTGTGGCCTGACGACCCGTTCGGCTGGGCCCAGCGGTTCCGCGACCGCCTGCGGTCTGCGTATCGGCTAGAGCAGGTAGGAGTCCTCGTCACCGATTCCCGTTGCACCCCGTTGAGAAGAGGCGTCATAGGTTTGGCCATGGCCTACAGTGGGTTCGAGGGCATTGAGAGCCAGGTGGGCAGGGCGGATCTGTTCGGCCGGAAGCTGCAGTTTACTGAGAAAGCTGTTGCCGACGACCTATCTTGCGCAGCAGTGCTGGTCATGGGCGAGTCAGGAGAGAGCACTCCGTTTGCGGTAGTCGAAGATGCGCCCGTCACCTTCACTGATCGTGAGATCGGACACAATGAACTCAATATCGATCCGAAGATAGACCTCTTTGCGGGTCTTTATGACGCTGGGGTCTTCGAGGCGTTCTCGAAGGCGGACAAAGGGCGCTGACCGCAACTCAGCGGCGTGTACCGGAGGCTGAGTGTCAGGCGTCTTCTCAAACAACAGTCGAGAGAGGAGGCAGCTGTGTGGCTGACCGAATGATCTTTCAGATTCCGAGTCGGGTCATTTGCGGGGAAGGGTGTGTCGATCAGATCGGGCAGGAAGCGCGACAACTGGGCGCCTCCAAAGTGCTTGTTGTTACAGACAAGAACATAGCTGCTGCAGGGCTGCTCGACGAAATTCTGGACAGCCTCAGGAAGTCAGGCCTGAACCTCGACGTGTTTGACAGGGGCGAGCCGGATCCCTCAGTCGACCTCGTCAACGAGGGGACTGCGATCGTCCGGGAGCAGAAGGCAGACTTGCTAATAGCAGTCGGCGGCGGGAGCAACATCGACGCAGCCAAAGGCATCAGCATTGCAGCGACAAATTCGCGCCCCATAGTCGATTACGAAGGCCCAGAGAAGTTTGAGAACCAGCCTCTTCCCATACTTGCTGTGCCTACGACAGCGGGAACGGGAAGCGAGATTACGTTCTTCGCCGTCATCACCGATACACAGCGCAACTACAAGTTCCTCATCTGGAGCCCGCGCATTGCGCCTAGAGCCGCGTTCCTCGACCCGCGCATGGTCGGCACGGCCCCGAGGAGAGTCAAGGTGGCTGCGGGGATGGATGCCTTGACTCACGCGATCGAGTCGTTCATTTCCAAGGCGGCCAACGTCTATACCGAGACGTGCGCACTCAAAGCTATTGAGCTGATAGCAGCTAACTTCAGGAAGATGCTCGAGGACCCCGACGACAGAGATGCAGCGATGTCGATGCTCATTGCTGCAAACATAGCAGGCTTCTCCTTTGCTAACGCGAAGCTCGGTATCGTCCACGCTATGGCTCTGCCGCTTAGTGCGATATACCACATTCCTCACGGTGAGGCCAATTCGGTGCTGTTGCCGTTCGGATTGGACTTCAACAAGACCGCAGCGGCCCATAAGTATCAGCGGATGGGCGAGGCGCTGGGGCTGAGCAGATGTGAGCCTGCGGACGTGGTGCGGGCCGTGCGCCAGCTGGCAACAGATGTCGGGGCTCCGCAGGCGATGGCACCGCTCGGTGTAGAGGCGTCGTCGTTCGACAAGATGGTGTCTGACGCCATGAAGAGCGGACACGTGGCAGTCAATCCGAGGACCATTCATCCCGAGGACATGATGGCGATCTACCAAGCAGCTCTGTAGCAGGCATGACGACGGCTTTGGAGGTGCGAGAATGGGTCGGCAGTTGACGGTGGCCGGCGATGTGATCATAGACTGGATCATTTCCAATGGACGATGCAATGTCTATCCCGGAGGCGTGGGCAATGTGGTGCGAGGGCTCGAGACGCTGGGCTACTCCGTCACGCTGACCACCATATACAACCCGATGTTGTATCCTCTCGGGCACGTGTTCAATCTCAGAAACTCGCTTCAGGATTTTGAACACCGAAACGTCAACGTCCGCAACTACGATCTCGGAATCTTCCAACGGTTCAGAGAAGGGCTCAAGCCGAGGATATTCACTGGTGCGTTTGACGTTGTCGTGCTTCATGAGGACACCTGCATTCGGGACTTCACAGCTCTGTATGCGGATGTAAGAGACACCACTCCCTCAGGCCGCTGCACCGTTCTCAGGATGAGCTCATCGGACCCCTGGGAGACAATCATGTCAAAGATTGAGCACAAGTATGCAATCGTCACATTTGACAGCAAAGTCAGGGTGTTCTTCGCGAGCGACGGACGAGAAGAGCAGATCGACTTCCCGCCTGCAGAGGTCCGTGATACCGTTGGTGCAGGAGACACGTTTGGAGTCGGCTTCGTCGATGCCTACCTCAGAACAGGCGAAGTGAACAGGGACACGATCATGTCCGGCATCAGGTTGGCTCAAGAAAAGGTCGGACAGATCGGGGTGTTCGTCTGATAGTGCATTGGTGAGGTATACCGCCTCTCCGGCATGTCCATAATGACTGTGCAAATGTCGTTATGGCCGGCCACTGCGGCCGGAGCTTATGTCGGGGAGGCGGTTTTGCTGTGCGATTAACAATTCGGAGTCACAAGTTTCGACTGGCCATCATAGTCCTCTACGTGTTGCTGGTACCTGTGATTGCCGGAATGGCAGCTCAGGTCGGCCAGGCCGGCCGGGCAAGCAACGGCGCAGTCCACGAGCTCATCCTGAGACAGACGGAGGTCCCGGTCGGCGGATACTGGGCTTCAGGATCTCCTGTCGGCATCACTCGCTCAGACGGTGTGTACGTAGTGGCTGAGACGTACACTCAGAGCGATCCCTACAAGACTTACGGAGGCGCCGACCTTCACCGCTACGTCGACATCAAGGTTGAGGTGTACCAAGACCAGAGAGATGCATACAAGCAGTACGAACTGGTGGACCGCTTGTTCGGCACGCCCGTCACGTTTGAAGGCCGCGAGTACCTGCGAGTAGACATCGAGAGGGGAGTGGGAGTCGCCTACTACGCGTGCCACGAAGAGATGTGCTTGGGCTTTGTCACGAACGATTCAGAGGCTGTGTTGCAGCAGTTCGTCAGAGCGTTCTGGGCAAAGTTCGCGCGCTTGCATGGTCCGGCGTCTGCAGACCTATAGGAGCCCTGAAGGGGCGCGATGCCGTTCGCAAGCTGGGATAAGATCGTGAAGCGCGATAGCAGGGGCATCCGTCTGAATGCTAGAATCGGGTTGTGAAGCCGGGGCAGAACCCCTCTACAGGCCAGGACCGGACCGTAAAGCGAGGGCCTGTCAGGAGGACTTCGCCGTGACAGCAAAGAACTCTGGTGGTGTCGGAGCATCCGTCGGCCGAAGATCGGCTGCAGTGCATGCAAGTGATCTGAGGCCATGCTATTGCTTGGACGCTCTGTCGCTGGCCTGACATTCTGGTATTGGAGGGTAGCCCCTTGTACATTGGACGCTTTGTGGTAGTTGGAAGAGACAACAGTGGAACGCTCTATGTTGGATACCGAGTCTCAGGGCGGTCGCAGCCTGACAGGAGAATCGTCATGAAGGATGAGATCGCCAGCGTGGTTCCGAACAAGGGCGTTGAGTACGACAACCCATTTGTGACCTATCCGTGTTTCCGCCGAGCAGGCGACTGCCTTGTGGTATCTAACGGCTCACAAACTTGGCCGATCGGCGAGAAGATCATATCAGGGCTTCCAGTCAAGGATTCATTGTCTCTATCGCTCCTCGCTCTTGAATACGAGCGCGATCAGTACCACACCCCAAGAATCGCCGCAGTGGCGGACTACAGCCGTGACGAGGCCTGGTTGGGCATTATCACTGATTCGAAGCTCGAGGTAAGAAAGGTTCCTGTGGAGGCGGGAGAGGCTCGACTGTTGGCAGTCTATGAACTGACTGAGGTAACAAGCGTTGACATCGCCTCCGAGAATCCTGAGGGAATCGCCCAAGAATTGATGGAATTGCCGTACGAGCATCCCATCTGTTCAATTGCATCTATGATCAAGGCCGGTTATGTCGAATACGGGGTTCGGTGATCTGATAGACCTGCGGGCACGGCCGGATGCCGTTGACGTTCGGACGTGGTTGGCCGCTGTTCACGACTGGCCTACATGAACGTGCTTACGCAGCTGGCCTTAGGTGTGCTGCGCCGCACCATACGCGTTGACCAGCGCACATGGGAGGTATAGAGATGCTAAAGACGAGGTTACTGCATCCTGATATCCTTAGGAGTCTTGCATCTGCGGGGCACGGCTCCAAGGTGTTGATTGCAGACGGCAACTACCCATTCACTACTGGCTCGAACCCATCAGCAGATATCGTGTTCCTCAATCTAGCGCCAGGGCTCCTCACAGTGACCGACGTGCTGAAAGTGCTTGTGGACGCTATACCCATAGAGGCTGCTGAGGTGATGATGCCTGCCGACGGCCCGGAGCCGCCCATCTTCTCGGAGTTCCGCCAGCTGCTCGGCCATGGTATTGCGCTGCAGCCCTTGGGAAGGTTCGAGTTCTACGACGCCGCACAGGATTCTGACCTAGCACTGGTCATCGCAACCGGGGAACAGCGCATCTACGCGAACATCCTGTTGACAATCGGAGTCGTCCCGCCAAAGTAGGGCCGTGCGCACCCTTTGCATGCAACACCTCGATGTCAAGCAACCTGCCTCGTGCATAGGCTAACAGCGGGCGTCGGTGGCGTTGATTCAGCCGCTGTCGCCGACTGACACGAGGGGGTTTGCACAGTGAGTGCGATTGCCGGCTGGGTGGATTGGGAGTCCGATTTGACGCGCTGCAGCGCCGCTGTCCAGCGAATGAATGATGCAATGAAAGGCCAGGGGCCACACGCCTCTGGTCTGAGCATGTACAGGCACGCCGTTATAGGCCACGCGAGGTTGGCAGCAGCCGATCCTGAGAGGGGTCGGCAGCCGGCAACCCTTGAGCTTGGCTCCCGCACGCTTGCTATAGTCTACAGCGGGCACCTTCTCAACGCATCGGAATTGCGCAGTGAGTTGGAGGTGAGGGGTCACTCCTTCAGGGAATACCCCTCCACGGGACCCGTCCTCAGAGACCAGTCCTCCGAGAAAGATGCCCCGATAGAGCGATCCTCTGATGAACACCCCCTCACGGGAGGGACAGTCAGGGAACCGTCCCTCAGAAGACGATCGGACGAAGAGGTGCTCCTGCACGCCTTTATCGAGTGGGGCAGGGACTTCGTTCACAAGCTCGATGGTTTCTACGCGTTCGCGATCTGGAGTGAGGATGAACAGCGGCTGCTCTTGTGCCGCGACCGCCTGGGCGTAAAGCCGCTGTTCTATGCTCACCTGGGCAATGGATTGCTCTTCGCCTCCGAGCCGAAGGGGTTGCTTTCGCATCCTGACATGCGCGCCGAACTTGACCACGAAGGCGTGGCAGAGGTGTTCGGATTGGGGCCTGGCCGCACTCCGGGGCACGGCGTGTACAAGGGTGTTCGTGAGGTTCGACCCGGATTCTGCCTGGAGTATGACCGAGCAGGAGCGCGCCTCAAGAGGTACTGGAAGCTCGTCAGCAAGCCGCACCTTGACGATCCCGAGACTACGGCCGAGAAGATCCGATTCCTTGTTGAGGATTCTGTCCGCAGGCAGATCCCAGCAGACAGCCCTGTCTCTGTAATGCTGTCCGGTGGGCTCGACTCCAGCATCGTCACCCTTCTTGCTGCTTCAGAGCTAGAGAAGCAGGGCAGAGGGAGGCCGCACACCTACTCGGTCGAGTACGAGGGGAACGATCGTCACTTCATTCGGAATGATTTCCAACCCGATCTGGACTCCCCATGGATAGAGCAGGTGTCGAGGGATGCGAATAGCTGTCATCATGTGGTGACTTTATCTACGGATGACCTGTTTGGGTCACTTACAGATGCCCTCATCGCTAGGGATATGCCGGGTATGGCAGACGTGGATTCTTCGTTGCTGCTGTTCAGCCGAGAGATTCGGAAGTGCTCGGCTGTAGCTTTGTCGGGAGAGTGTGCGGACGAGTTCTTCGGAGGCTACCCCTGGTTCCACAGAAGTGAAATGCTGAACGCAGACACGTTCCCCTGGTCGCGCTCTGCGTCGATGAGAACGAGCCTGCTCCATCCAGATCTCAGGGAGGTCGTCGATCTCGAGCACTACGTTGAACGCCGCTACCGCGAGACGCTCGAGGAGGTTCCGAGGTTAATCGGTGAGGGAGGGCTCAGTGCGAGAATCCGTGAGGTGTTCTACCTCACAATCAACTGGTTCATGCCCGTGCTGATTGACCGCAACGACCGAATGGGTTCGGCCGGCGGCTTGCAGATCAGAGCACCGTATTGCGACCACAGGCTGGCAGAGTATGTCTGGAATGTTCCATGGGAGACCAAGGCTCACGGCGGCCTACCGAAGGGCATCCTGAGGAAGGCGTTCGCGGGTGTGCTGCCGGAGGCCGTGCTGGCTCGGCGCAAGAGCCCATTTCCGAAGACGTACGACCCGCATTACTATGCTCTGTGCAAGGAAACACTCCTCGAAATCCTGTCTGACAAGAGCTCGCCCCTCAATTCACTTGTCGACTCAGGCTTCAT
>JAAYAB010000115.1 GCA_012719595.1 Bacillota bacterium | reverse complement strand
CTTCCAGAGCGGAGTCGCCAGCGCGGAAGGTGGAGGAGTCTCGAGCGCTGCAGTCAAGAGGATGATCTCAGAACTGATCGAGGACGAGGATCCCGAGCACCCGCTCAGCGACCAAGCCATCTCGAAGAAGCTTCGAAAACGCGGAGTCATGGTATCGAGACGGACTGTCGCAAAATACCGTGAAGCTGCGGGTATGCCGTCATCGATGGGACGAAGGCGATATGTTCGCCAGCCTCAATCATCCTAGAAGGAATCGCGGCAAAAAGGTTGAATTAGGCACTGAGTGGGACGCACAGGAGGCATGCGGGTCGATTGGTGTCCCAGAATGGCAGAGAGACACCAGCAGCCAAGAGAGGGCCTGACGCATGGATAGATTGGTGGCGCTTCAGCAGAGAATAGCACCGGAGCTCAGTGCAGTAATCGAGCGACGGCATTCCATATTGAGAAACATCCACTTCTCCCAGCCTATTGGCAGGCGCGCGATGGCCGTTCGTCTCAAGACGCAGGAGCGGGTGATTCGCAGAGAAATCGACTTCCTGCGGGACGCGGGGATGGTGGAGATCACCGGTGCGGGGATGCACCTGACTCCTGCCGGAGAGGAGGTATTGAGGGAACTCCGGGAGTACATCCGCTCGCTGCGCGGCCTGTCGAATCTCGAACGCGTCGCTGCAGAAGCGCTCAATCTCAGGCGGGTCGTTGCGGTTCCAGGCGATTCGGACGAAGACGAATCGGTTAAGAAAGAGCTGGCCAAGGTCGCAGCGAAGTATATCAAAAAGTGCCTAAGAGACAACTACACCCTTGTAGTCACGGGCGGCACGACAATGGCTGAGGTCGCAAACGCGTTCATTCCAAGCCGGGTGAGGCGCAACATAATTGTTCTGCCTGCTAGAGGCAGCCTCGGCGAGGACATGGAGAAACAGGCCGATACCGTCGCTGCGGCAGTCGCACGGGGGCTGGGGGGAACGTACAAGCTCCTCAACCTGCCTGACGACTTGAGCGAGGAGATAGCGTCGCGCCTGCTCGAGCAGCCCAGATTGCAAGAGGTCGTAAACCAGATACGCAATGCGGACGTAGTGATACACGGGATTGGGACCGCAGAGGAGATGGCGCGCAGGAGACGCCTTCCCAAGGATCAGGTCGAGATACTCAAGGAACGCGGCGCAGTCGGCGAGGCCTTCGGCTTCTACTTCGACCGAAACGGGCAGATCGTCTACTCGACCGCCAGTCTCGGACTGAGGCTAGAGGATCTCCCCAGAATGAAGCAGGTGATTGCGGTCGGAGGTGGAAACTCAAAGGCCGAAGCCATCATTGCGGTGTCCGCAAACAACCTGCATCAGACCTTGATAACTGACGAAGGCGCCTGCAGGCACATACTCTCGCTGCTGGGAGTCCAGAGTCTCGTGACAACCTACGAGGATCATCTAGTGTCAGACCTTGAGGGATCTGACGCTGATGACTTCGGAGACCAGGATACTTGTGAGACATCAATGAACAGGGAGGAATGAACATGGCAGTCAGAGTTGGTATCAATGGGTTCGGTAGAATCGGACGGATAGTGTACAGGGCGGCTCTAGGAAACCCTGACGTCGAAGTCGTAGCCGCGAACGATCTCGCAGACGTCGAGACGAATGCCCACCTTCTGAAGTACGACTCCACCCACGGCAGACTCGATCGCTCAGTCGAAGTGAAAGATGGAGCTCTCTACGTGGACGGCAAGGAGCTGAAGATCTTCGCTGAGAAGGACCCGTCGAAGCTGCCTTGGGGCGATCTCGGCGTTGACATCGTGGTGGAGTCCACAGGCGTGTTCAGGGACAAGGAGACTGCCGGCAAGCACATAACCGCTGGCGCGAAGAAGGTCATAATCACTGCGCCTGCGAAGGGCGAAGACATCACCATCGTGCTGGGCGTGAACGAGGACAAGTATGATCCCAAGAACCATCACGTCGTCTCCAACGCTTCGTGCACCACGAACTGCCTAGCTCCAGTGGCAAAGGTGCTCGACGATGTCTTCACAATCAAGCGCGGCATGATGACGACCGTCCACTCCTACACCAATGACCAGAGGATTCTGGACCTGGTTCACAAGGATCTGCGCAGAGCCCGCGCAGCAGGGCAGTCGATCATCCCGACTACGACCGGAGCGGCAAAGGCTGTCGCACTCGTTCTGCCGCACCTGAAAGGGAAGCTGAACGGCTTCTCTATGCGAGTCCCGACGCAGAACGTGTCAGTCGTAGACTTCGTGGCTGAGGTTGAGAAGCCGGCGACCGCCGAGTCAGTCAATGCGGCCTTCAAGGCAGCGGCTGAAGGAAGCCTGAAGGGCATTCTCGCCTACACCGATGAGCCGCTCGTATCCAAGGACTTCAATGGCGATCCTCATTCGTCGATTGTCGACGGCCTGTCAACCATGGTGATCGATGACACGATGGTGAAGGTCATAGCCTGGTACGACAACGAGTGGGGTTACTCGATGAGAGTTGTAGACCTGGTCGCGTACATGGCATCCAAGGGGCTGTAAAGCCCCTTGGATGGGTTGACGCGGTGTGTGTGCAGAGCAAGGGGGTACTGCTATGAACAAGATGTCAGTTGCCGACATAGATGTTGCCGGCAAACGTGTATTCGTGAGGGCTGACTTCAACGTCCCGATGGACAGCGATCTAAACATAACCGACGACCGACGGATCACTGCAGCGCTGCCGACCATACAACACCTGGTGGATCGCGGCGCGAAGGTCATCCTCTCGTCTCACCTTGGCCGGCCGAAGGGCAAGCGTGTGGACAGCATGAGTCTTGCACCCGTAGCGCGGAGGCTCTCCGAGCTGCTGGGCAAGGAAGTGAAGATGCTCAACGACTGCATTGGGCCGGAGGTCCAGCAAGCGGTCGGCCAGATGCGCCCGGGAGACGTCGTGCTCCTCGAGAACCTGCGGTTCTACAACGAAGAGGAAGCCAACGATCCAGAATTCTCCAAGCAACTCGCTTCCCTGGCAGATATCTATGTCAACGATGCGTTCGGCACTGCTCACAGAGCGCACGCTTCTACCGAGGGGATCACGCGGTACCTTCCTTCAGTAGCTGGGTTCCTGGTTCAGAAGGAGATCGAGATCATGGGCAAGGCCCTCAGCAACCCTGACCGGCCGTTTGTCGCCATCCTCGGAGGCGCCAAGGTTTCGACGAAGATAGATGTGATCAAGAACCTCCTCGACAAGGTGGATACCCTGATCATCGGCGGCGGAATGACATATACATTCATGAAGGCTCGCGGCCACTCGATCGGCAACTCGCTGCTCGAAGCTGACAAGCTGGACACCGCGAGAGAGATAGAGCAGCTGGCGAAGGAAAAGGGCGTGAAGCTCCTTCTTCCTGTGGACAACGTCATCGCCGACGACTTCTCCGCGACCGCGAATACTCGCGTGGTCGAAGGCGGCGAGATACCCGACGGCTGGGAAGGGCTCGACATCGGTCCCAAGACGATTGCGCTGTTCACAGATGAGATCAGGCGAGCGAAGACGATAATCTGGAACGGACCTGTGGGCGCGTTCGAAATGGAGCCCTTTGCGGTAGGCACTCGCGCCGTCGCCGAAGCAATGGCGAAGTCGGGCGCAGTTACGATTGTCGGCGGCGGAGACTCGGCTGCTGCCGTAGAGCAGATGGGGTTTGCCGATAAGATGACTCACGTGTCAACAGGCGGCGGAGCGTCGCTCGAGTTTCTCGAAGGCAGAGAGCTGCCGGGCATAGCTGCCCTAAATGACAAGTAAGGAGAGCTGCCCGTGCGGAGGAAGATCGTAGCAGCCAACTGGAAGATGAACAAGACCGTTTCCGAGGCGCTCGAGTTTGTGGACGAGCTCAAATCCAGCATCCGGGAGACGGAAGAAGCGGAACTCGTCATCTGTCCGCCCTTCACAGCTCTCTATCCCGTCTCCCGCGCGATCGAAGGCACGTGCCTCAAGCTTGGGGCCCAGGACGTCTACTACCAGGAGAAAGGCGCCTTCACAGGCGAGATATCGCCTCTGATGCTGGAGGACCTGAACTGCGCCTACGCGATCGTCGGTCACTCGGAGCGGAGAGGCTATTTCAAGGAGACTGACATCGAGGTCAACAAGAAGCTGCGGGCACTGCTTGATCACGGCATCCGTCCGATAGTCTGCGTAGGCGAGACGCTGGAGCAGCGCGAGGCGGGTCAGACTGAGGAGCTGGTGACTCGGCAGGTCGAAATCGCATTCGACGGTGTCGGGCAGAACGATGTGACCAGCGTAGTCATAGCGTACGAACCTATATGGGCCATAGGAACGGGAAGGTCAGCGACAGGTGAGGACGCCAACAGAGTGATTGGGCTGATCAGGAGGACTTTGGGCAAGATATACTCGGACGAAATCGCCAAGAACGTCAGGATACAATATGGGGGAAGTGTCACTCCGGACAACATCGCGGAGTTCAGCCGCCAGCCCGAGATCGACGGCGCTCTCGTCGGAGGAGCCAGCCTGAAGGCAAGCTCCTTCTTGGCGATTGCCAGAGGCTGATACTCTAGGGGCTGCTCCGAGTATAGGCGGACGGTCTTTGGCGCATGCTTCACCGCAGCTGAAGGAGGTCGATTACGGATGACAACAATAGTGGACATATACGCCAGAGAGATACTGGATTCCAGAGGAAACCCGACCGTGGAGGTCGAGGTCGAGCTTGCCGACGGCAGCGTGGGAAGAGCGTGCGTCCCGTCGGGAGCGTCTACAGGGCAGTATGAGGCAGTGGAGTTGAGAGACGGCGACAAGTCCAGGTACCTTGGAAAAGGCGTGCTCAAGGCCGTCAGCAACGTCAATGACGTATTGTCGCCGGAGATAGTCGGAATGGACGCGACCGACCAGGTCGCGATCGACAGGACCATGATAGAGCTCGACGGCACACCGAACAAAGGCAAGCTCGGCGCAAACGCCGTTCTCGGGGTTTCGCTTGCAGTCGCCAGGGCTGCTGCAACGTGCCTGGGTCTTCCGCTCTTTCAGTACATAGGCGGCTGCAACGCCAAGATGCTGCCGGTCCCGATGATGAACATACTCAACGGCGGCAAGCACGCTGACAACAATGTCGACATTCAGGAGTTCATGGTCATGCCGGTCGGAGCCGCTTCTTTCGCAGAGGCGCTCAGAATGGGCGCAGAGGTCTTTCACAGCCTGAAGAAGGTGCTCTCCGGCAAGGGACTGAACACGGCTGTTGGCGACGAAGGCGGCTTTGCTCCTAACCTGAAGTCCAACGAAGAAGCCATAGCAGTGATCATCGAGGCGATCGAGGCCGCAGGGTACAAGCCTGGCGACGACGTCATGATCGCACTCGATGTCGCGTCCACTGAGCTCTTCAGAGACGGCCGGTACCATTTCCCGGGCGAAGGCGTAGTGAGAGACACTGACCAGATGATAGAGTTCTACGAGGGACTGCTGAGGAAATACCCGATCGCATCCATCGAAGACGCTCTGAGCGAGGATGAGTGGGACGGGTGGAAGACACTCACTCAGACTCTCGGCTCAAAGGTTCAGCTGGTCGGGGACGATCTGTTTGTCACCAATACGGACCGGCTCAGCAAGGGCATCAAGACCGGCGTCGCCAACTCGATCCTTGTCAAGGTCAACCAGATCGGCACCCTGACCGAGACGCTCGAGGCTATCGAAATGGCCAAGAAGGCTTCGTACACTGCAGTGATCTCCCACAGGTCGGGTGAGACCGAGGACACGACGATTGCAGACATCGCAGTGGCGACCAACGCCGGCCAGATAAAGACGGGTGCGCCGTCCAGGACAGACCGAGTGGCAAAGTACAACCAGCTCCTCAGAATTGAGGACTATCTCCAGGAAATCGCCGTCTATCCTGGTAAAGCAGCATTCTACAACCTAAAGAAGGCCTGAGCGCGAGTTTCAAGCCATCAGGTTTGGGCATGAGCTTCGGACGTGGACCGGACCTTCATCTGCCGCAGATGCAGGTCCGGTTCTGGTCTAGAGCACGTTGTAAACCGCAGTGTCTTGTGATAGAATGTCTTAGCACGGCGGCATGCGTATGCGCGTCCCGCCGGCGCGACGAGGATCCAGGAGGTGCATGTGACAGGTGGAGTTGCTTCGTACATTGGTCGCGATCGTTCTGTTCATCGTCAGCGTACTGCTGGTAGTGGTAGTCCTGCTTCAGCAGAGCAAGGGAGAGGGATTGGGCTCAATCGGCGGAGGTGGCCGCCTGTTCCATGGTGCTCAGTCGAGCCTGGATATATTCCTCAATAAGGCTACGACGTACGTTGCCATAGCATTTATGGCCCTGGCCCTGCTTGCGACCGCGATCAACATATTCGTCTAGGGCGTGGCAGGCTATGACGAGAGATGAGGCCCTGACGCTGGTTAAGGCGCACGTCAAGAACCGGAATCTGATCAAGCACATGCTCGCGGTCGAAGCCGTCATGAGGCGTCTTGCCAGGCATCTGGGAGCCGATGAGGAAGACTGGTCGCTCGCAGGGTTGCTTCACGACATCGACTACGATCAGACTGCAGACGATCCGGCCGCTCATAGCCAGGTAGGCGCAGAGATCCTCGAAAGGGAAGGGTTGCCGGAACACATCGTCTACGCGGTCAAGGTGCACAATCACTACCACGGTTTGCCCAGGAAGGCGCTCCTCGACAAGGCGCTGTATGCAGTCGACCCGCTGACCGGGCTCATAGTCGCAGCTGCCCTTATCCACCCTGACAAGAAGCTCGCCTCGATTGACAGTGAGTTCGTGCTGAACAGGTACAGAGAGAAGTCGTTTGCTCGGGGAGCAGACCGCAGCGTCATAGCTTCCTGTGACGAGCTGGGTCTGTCCCTGGAGGAATTCGTGTCACTCGGTCTCGAAGCGATGCAGGGCATATCAAAGGAACTGGGTCTATAGAACGCCTGGGGGTACTGGCAGTTGACCGACGAGAGACTCATAGCAGGGAATCGAAAGGCCTTTCACGATTACCACATAGAGGATAGGCTGGAGGCAGGGATTTCGCTGACGAGCACCGAGATTCAGTCGGTCCGCCGCGGAAGGGTGAACCTTAGAGACAGCTTCGCCCGCGTCGAGGGCGGCGAGGTAATCCTGTATGACATGCACATCAGCCCTTGGGAGTATGCGCACGAGGGCGGACATGAGCCGAAGCGGCCGCGCAAACTCCTTCTGCACAAGGGAGAGATACGGAAGCTCGCAGGAAAGACATCCCAGAGAGGGTATTCGATTGTACCCCTTCGCATCTACTTCAAGGGACCGTGGGTCAAGGTAGAGATAGGGTTGGCAAAAGGCAAGAAGCTCTACGACAAACGTGAGGATATCGCTGAGCGGGATAGGCAGAGAGAGACCGAGCGGAGACTGAAGGACAGGGAGCGGGGCAGAGCCGACCGGTAGCCTAGTGAAGTCTCGCCAATGCAAAGCATGCCGGCTCGATCGAAGCTGTTAGCAGTTTGATCGGATGTACCCGATATGGTATACTCAGATGTGGAGCGCAAGAATGGGGGCGCAATGGTTTCGACGGGGAGATGCGGACGTCTAGGTAGCGAGCCGAGATCCCACCTACTCGTTAATCGGTGGAACAAAGACAACTGCCGACGATTACGCGTTGGCCGCTGCGTAAGCACGCAGCCATCCGAACGTCCGTCGCCTGAGCGGGCGGCAACGGGTGTCACACTAATCAGGCTGGTTGTCTGCCCCTCCTGCGGGCAGGCAGCGAGATCTAAGCGGGATAGTCCCAAGCAGACCCTGTGCCAGGGGGCCGCCCGGGGCGAATTCTCAAAACTGGCACTACGCTCGTAGAAGCCTGGATGGCTGCCTTTTCGGACGCGAGTTCGATTCTCGCCGCCTCCACCATATGCTATTCACATGCAGATCGGCCTTGAGGTCTGTATGCGCAGTGGTCCTGCCGGCTTAACGGTGCCGGCAGGATCGTTTTGTATCGTTCTGTTAGGCAGAGGTTGCTTCGAACTGGCTGTAGTACAGACTTGCGTAGAAGCCGCCCTTCTTTATGAGGGTTTCGTGCGTGCCTTGCTCGACGATGTCTCCATCCTTCAGCACGAGGACCAGGTCCGCATGCCTGATCGTGGACAGGCGGTGCGCGATTACGAAACTCGTTCGCCCCTTCATCAGGTTGCGGGTGCCTTCGCGAATCCGGGCCTCTGTGAGAGTGTCGACATTCGACGTGGCCTCGTCTAGGATGAGGATCGACCTGTCGGCAAGGATCGCGCGTGCAATAGTGAGCAGCTGTCTCTGGCCTTGCGATAGGTTGGTGCCGTCCTCACTCAGTTCCATGCCGTAGCCGCCCGGCAGAGTCTCGATGAAGTGGTGAGCGTGCGCAGCCTTTGCCGCTTCGATGACCTCAGCGTCTGTCGCAGTCGGCCGGCCGTAGCGGATGTTCTCCATGATAGTGCCCTTGAAGAGCCACGTTTCCTGCAGCACCATCCCGAAGCACTCGCGGAGCTTCCTCCGGTCGTAACGCCTCACATCGCAGCCGTCAATCTCTATGCTGCCGCTTCCGACGTCGTAGAACCGCATCAGGAGTTTGACTATAGTCGTCTTGCCCGCACCCGTGGGTCCGACGATTGCGACCATCTGTCCAGGTCTGACCTCGAAGCTCAGATCGCTTATCACCGACTTGTCAGGAGTGTAGCCGAAGCGCACATGGTCGAACTTGACTGCACCTCTGATATGACCGGTAGGGGCAGGGTCTGCCGCCGCCAGATCCTCTTCCTCTTCGCCCAGGAATTCGAATACGCGCTCGGCAGCGGCCGCCATGCTCTGCAGCATGGTCGATACCTGCGCAAACTGGGTGATTGGTTGAGTGAAGCTCCTCACATACTGAATGAACGCCTGAATGTCGCCGACAGTGATGGTTCCTCTTACCGCCAAGACGCCGCCCACGACAGCTACAGCGACGTACCCGAGGTTTCCGACGAGCATCATGATCGGGTGCATCATGCCGGACACGAACTGGCTCTTCCAAGCCGACTCGAAAAGCACCCGATTCGTTCTGTTGAACTCGCCCAGAGCCGCCTCTTCTCTGTTGAAAGCCTTGACTACGTTGTGGGCGGAGTACACCTCCTCGATCTGCCCGTTTATCTTGCCGAGAAACTCCTGTTGCGCTCTGAAATGCTTCTGGCTGAGCTTGACCACGACCGAGACCAATCCCGCGGAGATGGGCAGTATCGCGAGGGCGACAAGAGTCATCAGCGGGCTTATCGAGAGCATCATCGCCAAGACGCCGATTATGGTGACCAGGCTGGTAATGATCTGGGTGATACTCTGGTTTAGGCTCTGCCCGAGCGTGTCGACATCGTTAGTGATTCGCGACAGCACTTCACCCACAGTGTTGCTCTCGAAGTACTTCAGAGGCATCCGGTTGATCTTTTCACTGATCTCTCTCCGCATCTTGAAGCAGATCTGCTGAGAGACTCCGGTCATGATCCAGCCCTGCACTATGTTGAAGGCCGCACTGACGGCATAGAGAACGAGCAAGTACGAGAGAATCCGGCTGATCTTGCCGAACTCGATCCCGCCGGTTCCGGCGATCTTGGCCACCAGGCCGTTGAAGAGCTCAGTCGTCGCCCTGCTGAGTATCCTGGGACCGACGATGTTGAACACGGTGCTGCCTGCTGCTGAGAGCAGGACCACTGCTATCGGAACCCTGTACGCGGCGATGTACGCGATCAGCTTGCGGACTGTGCCGCGGAAATCCTTCGGCTTCTCGCCGATCAGCGACATCGGGCCTGGTCCGCGACCGAATCCGGGCCTGGGTCCTCGTACGCCGTATCCGGGCTGCCTGAGACTGCCTCTGTCTTGCCGGCTCATCGCGCGCCACCTGCCTCTGCAGTCAATTCGCCCTCGCTCAGCTGGCTTTGGGCTATCTCGCGGTAAGTTGGGCAGGTCTCGAGCAGTTCCGCATGCGAGCCCACTCCCACAACCTTGCCCTTGTCCAGGACCACAATCCTGTCGGCGTGCAGAACCGTCGAGATGCGCTGAGCCACGACGATCACTGTTGTGTCCTTGGTCTTCTCTCTGAGCGCTCTTTTGAGTGCGACCTCTGTTCTGTAGTCCAATGCGGAGAAGCTGTCGTCCAGTATCAGAATTCTCGGATTTCTGGCAATCGCGCGCGCGATAGACAGCCTCTGTCTCTGTCCGCCGGAGACGTTTGTGCCGCCCTGCGAAATGGGACTCATGTACTTCTCCGGCTTTTGCTCTATGAACTCCGCCACCTGTGCGATTCGAGCCGACTCCGCTATCTCGTCATCGGAGAGGCCGTCTGCGCCGAACGCGATGTTCGACCGGATGTCTCCGCTGAACAGCACACTCTTTTGAGGGACGAAGCCGATCAGGCTCCTCAGCCGCTTCTGGCTGATGTCCCTGATGTCGACGCCGTCAATGGCGATGCTGCCGGACATGACGTCGTAGAACCTCAAGAGCAGGTGCACGAGAGTCGATTTGCCGCTCCCGGTGCTGCCGACGATTGCGGTCATCTGTCCAGGCAGGGCTCTGAAGCTGATCCCCTCGAGCACGTTGGCTTCCGCTCCGGGGAACCGGAAGGAGACATCTCTGAACTCAATGAGGCCGTTCCACTGAGGTCTGCTTTCATAGAGGACGTTCGCCGAGTCGCGGATCGAAGGCTGGGTTTCCAGCACCTCCTGAACGCGGCTCGCGGCCACGCTGGCACGAGGAAGCATGACCGAGATCATTGTCAGCATCATGAAGGACATCACGATCTGCATTGTGTAGGTGATGAACGCCATCATCTCGCCTACCTGCAGATTTCCGAGGTCCACGCCTTTCCCTCCGAACCACACGATCAGGACGGTTATCACGTTCATGGTCAGCATCATGCCGGGCATCATGAACGACATCGCTCTGTTCGTGAACACCTGCGTGTCCATCAGTTCGCGACTCGCACTGTGGAATCTCTGCTCTTCATACTTCTCGCGTCCGAACGCTCGTATGACCGGAATTCCGGTAAGGATCTCGCGGCTGACCAGATTCAGCTTGTCCACGAGAACCTGCATCTTCTTGAACTTGGGCATGGTGATGCTGAACAGAGACAGCACCAACAGCATCACCGCGGCGAGCGCCACAGCGATGATCCACTCAAGGCCGGTTCTCGTGCTCGACACCTTGATGATCCCGCCTATACCCAGAATCGGAGCGTGCAACACGACGCGCAGCAGCATGACCGTAGCCATCTGTATCTGTTGAACGTCGTTTGTGCTCCGCGTGATCAGAGACGCAGTGGATAGCTTGTCGATTTCGGCAGAGGAGAACGACAGCACTCTCTCAAAAACCTGGCCCCGCAGGCGCATCCCAATCTGCGCAGCTGTGCGGCTTGACAGCAGGCCGACGAGAACTGCGGCTATGGAGACTGCCAGGGTCAGCCCAAGCATTCTGGCTCCGGTGCCGACCACATAGCGCAGCTGCATATTTGCCAGATCAACACCCATTGCTTCGTACTCAGCCCGTACGAACAGCACGGCTTTTTGTTCGATCATGTTGCGCCCCATGGCCGCTGTAGCCTGGAGGAGTGCGTTCTTCATATCGAGGAGTTGCTGTTTGGTCACTGCGCCGGCCGACAAAGCCGTCTCTACGGTGTCCATGCTCATCTGACCGTTGGCCTCAACCTGAGACAGAGCTGCCATTGCAGGGGCGAGGATGCTGCTCAACTCGCCGATTCTGCCAGGGTCCAGTCTGCGCACCACGTATTTACCCTCAGCGTTCAACACATAAGCGCCTCTTGCGAGCTCGGCCTCATCGTCTGTCATGAACAGCGCAAGGCGGTCGAGGGTCTCCGGCCTGATGAGATCCGGGACAGCTCCGTCAACGCCTTTTTGCTGAATGCCCACATCCACTATGTCGCTGAAATAGGCTGGCAGCGACAGCTCGCAGACCGCCTGAACCACCAGCAGGATGAAGATGAGCAAGACTGTCGCCTTCGATGCCTTGAGGTATGCCAGAATTCTCACGGTTTGAGCTTCCTTCTCTCCGAATTGTCAGTCACGGTTGCATGCGTGCAGATGCTACGTCGAGTGGTCCCAACATATATGTTGTCACTGCTATGGATAGATAGCAAGCCCGAAAATCCGGTATTGACACGAGTAGGCGGGGAATGGTAGTATTGTACTCGTAAATTGTCATTACTATTAAGTAGTAGTAACGACAGCAGACTGGACCGAAAGCTTCATTAAGGAGGGTTTAGAGTGTCACGCGATCTAAAGGGAACAAGGACAGAGAAGAACATCCTCACGGCGTTCGCGGGCGAGTCTCAGGCCAGAAACAGGTACACTTTCTACTCAAGCCAGGCGCGCAAGGAAGGTTATGTGCAGATTGCAGACATTTTCGAGGAGACGGCCAACCATGAGAAGGAGCATGCCAAGCGCCTCTTCAAGCTTCTCCAGGGCGGAGAGGTCCAGATCACAGCCGACTTCCCGGCCGGCGTGATAGGAGACACCGCGCAGAACCTGGTCGCAGCCGCAAGTGGCGAGAACCATGAGCACACATCGATGTATCCCGGATTCGCAGCTGTCGCCAGAGAAGAGGGATTTGAGGACATCGCCCGCATCTTCGAGGCGATCGCCGTTTCCGAGAAGCAGCACGAGAAGCGTTATCTTGGGCTGCTGAAGAACATCAACGAGGGCAAGGTCTTCTCCAAGGACACCAAGGTGGTGTGGCGCTGCCGCAACTGCGGGTACCTGCACGAGGGCACCGAGGCTCCGACGACCTGTCCCGCGTGCGCACATCCTCAGGCGTACTTCGAGCTGCTGGGTGAGAACTGGTAATTCCAGTTGTGTTCAAGAGACTCAGGTGAGCGACGCATACGAAAGGAGGCGTGAGCTATGGCGGTTAGGTCGGAGATATATAAGTGTGGGATATGTGGAAACATAGTGTGTGTCCTGCACGGCGGAGAGGGGACACTAGTATGCTGCGGCGAGCCGATGAAGCTCTGTGAGGCGGGAGTCATAGACGCTTCACGCGAAAAGCATGTCCCGGTGATTAAGAAGACCGATTCAGGCTACGAGGTGACTGTCGGAAGCGTACTGCATCCGAGTACTCCAGAGCACTATATCGAGTGGATCGAACTGATCGCAGACGGAGTATCGTATCGACGGTTCCTCAATCCTGGAGACACACCTACTGCGACGTTTTGCGTGGAAGCAGCTACTGTCGAAGCCAGGGAGTACTGCAACCTTCACGGACTCTGGAAGGCCGAGTTCAAGTAGAGGCAGTCAATCTGTGCAAAGACAGCCCCGTCGACGGCTCATCCGAAGGCGGGGCTGTTTTCGCGGCGTCAGTTCCTTTCCAGAGTCCGCAAGGAATGCGCCCGCCGACCGAGAATATCGAGGTGCATGATGATCCGTGTACAAGCCAGGAGGTCTTGCGGTGCAGTTCATTGCGGACTTTCACATCCACTCTCATCACTCAAGGGCTACTAGCAAGCAGTGTGATCCTGTAAACCTGTGCATTGCTGCAGCCGCCAAAGGACTCCAGCTTGTCGGAACCGGCGACTTCACGCACCCAGGCTGGCGTGAGGAACTCAGGGAGTCTCTGGTCGAGGACGGACAAGGGTTGTTGCGCCTCAGAGACGAACGCGCCGCCGAGCTGTCGGCCGACATGCCCGAACTGGATCCCGGATCAGTCAGGTTTGTTCTCTCAGCGGAGATAAGCAGCATCTACAGGCGTGGGGGCAGGACTCGCAAGGTCCACAACCTCGTGATGGTTCCCGCCTTCGAGGATGCCGACAGGATATCTGCCCGGCTCGACGAGATCGGCAATATCCGGGCTGACGGCCGGCCGATCCTTGGCCTGGACAGCCGAGATCTCCTGGAAATCTGCTTGGAGGAGTGCGCAGAGTGCATGTTCATTCCTGCGCATATCTGGACTCCGCACTTCTCACTCTTTGGGGCGAACTCGGGGTTTGACAGCATCGAGGAGTGTTTCGGAGATCTGGCCACCCACCTCATCGCAGTGGAAACAGGGCTATCGTCAGACCCCCCGATGAACTGGAGGCTGTCGGCGCTAGATGCATTCCCTCTGGTGTCGAACTCGGACGCGCATTCGCCCGCAAATCTGGCTCGAGAGGCGAACCTGTTCGACTGTGATTTCAGCTACAAGGGTGTGCGTGAGGCCCTAAGAAACCGAAGTCAGGGCTTCATCGGGACCATTGAGTTCTTCCCGGAGGAGGGCAAGTACCACTACGACGGACACCGGAAGTGCGGCGTAAGATGGAGCCCTGCTGAGACGCGGGCCCACAACGGCATCTGCCCGGTCTGCGGACGACCAGTGACGCTCGGCGTGCTCCACCGAGTTGAGATGCTGGCGGATCGCGCTGAGAACACGCGTCCTGCGGCCGCACGTCACTATGAGAGCTTGGTCCCCTTGTCGTCTATTATCGCCGCTGCCCTGGGTGTTGGAGCCGGCACGGCTGCAGTCACGAGGGTGCAGACTTCACTGACCAAGGCGCTTGGATCTGAGCTGGCGATCCTCAGGGCTGCGCCGCTAGACCTGATCCGCCGCTATGGCGGAGAGCTCGTTGCAGAGGGCATTAGGCGCGTGAGAGAAGGACGGCTCACCATAGCTCCAGGTTACGACGGCGAGTACGGCCAAGTGCAGGTGTTCACAGAGGTTGAACGGCGGGAACTGGTTGGAGAGGCAAGGCTCTTCGAGATGCCTTCGTCTCCGAGGGCACGCGGGCGGGCCGCACACCAGAGTGAGCAAGGAGATGGGCAAGGCGAAGAGGCTGCAGCAACAGACCTGAGCTGCCTGCCTAGCTTGCTGGACCTCTGCGCCGAGGTTCCGGAAGAGGAAAGGCTTGGACCCGGGCTGAACCGCGAACAGCTCAGGGCCGCCACAGCCGGGAGCGGCACGACAATCGTAGCTGCCGGACCGGGCACGGGGAAGACCCGCACTCTCACTTACAGAGTAAAGGCGCTTGTTGAGAGAGGCGTAGACCCTGCCTGCATCACTGCGGTCACCTTCACGAGAAAGGCTGCAGCAGAGATATCAGACCGTTTGGCATCCATGCTCCCATCGAGGAAGGTCAGCTCCTCGGTTCACGTGGGAACGTTTCACTCTATATGCATGAGGATACTCAAGTCCATCCCGGATCTAGGCAACCTGACGATCATTGACGAGTCTGACAGACTGCTCGCCCTCGAGGAGGCGCTTCGCAATTCCGGGGCAAAGAGCAGCATCTCCATATCTGATCTGTCCCGAGAGATCTCTCTTCTCAAGACGAGGTGCGTGCGCCCCGGCTCAGGCGCAGTCAGACCCGACTTGGATGAGGCGTACCGGGCCTACGAGGCGACCCTGCAGAGGTGGAATTGCATTGACTATGACGACGTCATCCTCACGACCATCGAGCAGTGGTCACAAAACCCGGAGGTGCAGAAGCGATACGGCCTATGGTTCCGGCACCTGCTCGTCGACGAGTTCCAGGACGTCAATGAGGCGCAATACCAGCTTGTCCGGTTGTGGTCTGCAGAGAGTGAGAGCGTGTTCGTGATCGGAGATCCCGACCAGTCGATCTACGAGTTTCGGGGATCCGACCCGCGCTTCTTTGCCACGCTTGCTGACGAAGTGGAATCTGTCAGTACAGTGGGCCTGGTGGACAGCTATCGCTCGCAGAGAGTCATAGCTGCAGCTGCCACTGCTGTCATCTCCAACAACCCCGGTGAAAGGGGGAGTCTGCGCACGACTCGCAGTTCGTGCTGGCCGATTGTGGCAGTGGAGTGCCCCAGCGATCTGTCTGAGGCGATCGCAGTCGTGCAGGAGATCGAGCGGCTCGTCGGGGGAACTAGTATGATCCAGGCGCACGAGCGGTACGACATGCTGGGCGGTGCGGAGGCAGAGTCTGCATACAGCTTCAGCGACATAGCTGTTCTGTTCCGAACCGGCAGGCAGGGAGACTTGCTGGAGGAGTGCCTCACAAAAGCCGGCATTCCGTACAGGGTCGCCGGAAAGAAGGAGGCCGGGATGAGCCCGGAAGTCGAAGAGGTCCTGGCTTTGTTGAAGCTGTCGGCAGAGCCTGAGAGCGCGTTCAGGTGGCTTCGGTGTCTTCGTATGCAGAGATACGGTCTTTCAGACAAAGGATTTCGCAGCGTCGCTCGGACGTTGATCGGTTCGGGTGTGCAGCCGGACGAGGGGCCGTGCGAGGCTGCACAGAAGCTTGCGCAGGACAGGCTTCTTTCGGCGGACGACAGAAGGGGAGTCAGCCTGCTGATGCAGGATCTCGCAGCGATCCGCAGCCTCTCGCGAGAGGCGTCGCCGAGGGACTTCGTCCGGCATTGCGTTGAGACGACTGAACGGCCCTGGACGATTGAGCTGCAGCGGCTCCTGGCAGTGGCGGACGGATACGCCGACGTCGACGCGATGCTGCAAGACGTCCTGTTCGGGAAGGACGCGGACTGGGTCCGACTCGGGTATGGCCGTCCTGAGGCGGAGCATGTGTCGCTGATGACGATCCATGCTGCGAAGGGACTGGAGTTTGGAGTTGTGTTTGTAGTCGGGTGCGAAGAGGGGCTGCTTCCGCTGATCAGGACAGACGGCGATCGCGTGGCGATCGAGGAAGAACGCAGGCTGTTCTACGTCGCAATGACCAGGGCGAAAGACCTGCTCTACCTGACGCATGCAGGGAGGCGAACCCGGCTGTTCGGCGGCCCTGATGAAGCCAGAGAGAAATCGAGATTCATAGCGGAGATCCCCAGTGAGTGCCTGAAATTGGTTGCTCTGCAGTCTCGCAGGCGAGAACGGACTGAGGACCGGCAAGCAAGCCTGTTTTGACGCCTGGATTCGTTCGGGAGTGATGCAGGCCGAGGTTTGCTTGAGGGTGGTGCAAGCGGGGTCAGAAATGGGATAACATAGTGGTGACCTGTGGTATAATGTCAAGTGTTGACGATAGCAGGGCGGCCTGCCCGGCTTCTTGTCGGCGCAGCCAGCCTGCGTCCCGTCGGCGCAGTCGAACCCGCTTCCCGCGGCCCGTGGTTTCACAGAGGAGAGAATCGGCTATGGGCGTGCGCTTCGCACGCAGGTACCTTGATATATGCAGAGACCTGTCCAACGCGCTGCAGACCATCGACGGATTCTATGAGTGTGTCAACATCTCGAGCGAGAACTGGGCCGCTCTCGGTGAGAGAGAACGAAGGCAGTTCATCGAGACCCTGTCCGACGACGTGTTCTACGCTCTCGGAGCAGTCCCGGTCCTCAGGATAGGTCAAGGCTGGGTGAAGTACAACAAGGATAGGCATGTGATTACTGTCGACGACGGAGTCGGCTGTACTCACATAGTCAACCTGCAATAGGTGACAGGAAATGCGCCGGGTTGCGCTCCGGCGCTTTTGTCGATATTCTCTGGTGTGCAGTAGGGAGTGCATGTGAATGGGAGTCAAGGTGGCCAAATTCGGTGGGACCTCACTCGCCGGTGCTGAACAGTTTCTCAAAGTGCGTTCGATCGTCTCCTCCGATGAAGAGCGGCGGTACGTCGTTCCGTCTGCGCCCGGAAAGCGGCACGAGAACGACAGGAAAATAACCGATCTGCTGTATCTGTGCCACGCACATGTTCAGCAAGCAGTTCCTTTTGACGAAGTGTTCAGAATAATCGAGGAACGATACGCCAATATCGTCGCAGGCACAGGGATAGATCTGGACCTTGCGCCGGAGCTGCGCAACATCAAGGAGAGAATAGCAGCCGGCGCTTCGGCTGACTATGCAGCCAGCCGCGGAGAGTACCTCAGCGGCATCATCCTCGCGAAGCTTCTTGGGTACGATTTCGTCGACCCGACCAGCTTCATCCACTTCGATTCCCGAGGCGCCTTCGATGCCGAGTCCACACAGAAAGCCGCGGTCGAGGTGCTGTCCTCGCATGAGCGGGCAGTGATTCCGGGATTCTATGGCCGGATGCCCGACGGGACCATCAAGACATTCCCGCGGGGAGGCTCAGACATTACCGGCGCCATCGTGGCCAGAGGGGTCAGCGCGAGCCTGTATGAGAACTGGACCGACGTGAACGGTTTCCTGATGGCGGATCCCCATATTGTCAAGAACCCCAAGCCCATCGAGGTGGTCACATACAGAGAGCTCCGCGAGCTGGCCTATATGGGAGCCAACGTGCTGCATGAGGAGTCCATCTTTCCTGTGCGTGCGGCCCGGATACCGGTGAACATCAAGAACACCAACGCGCCGGAGGACACGGGCACGCTGATCGTGGGGGACGACGAGAAGGCCGCGCGTGCGGGTTCGATAACCGGAATTGCGGGCAGAAAGGACTTCACAGTCATCGCGATTGAGAAGGCGCTCATGAACACAGAGCTCGGCTTCGGACGCAGGCTGCTTTCGATCCTGGAGAACAACAAGATATCGTTTGAGCACATGCCCACGGGGATTGACACGATCTCCGTTGTGATCTCCGACTGCCAGTTGAACAACAAACTGGAGCAGGTTCTGGCCTCAATCCGCAGCGAGCTGGCGCCGGATTCGATCGAAGTGCATCCGAACATGGCGCTCATTGCTACAGTCGGTCAGGGCATGGCCAATACTCCCGGAATCGCGGCAAGGCTGTTCGGGGCGCTCGCGAACGCCGGGGTCAATGTCAGAATGATCGACCAGGGGTCCAGTGAGATCAACATAATTGTCGGAGTGGAAACGGGCGATTTTGAGAAGGCTGTCAACGCCATCTACGACGCGTTTGTCAGATGAGGGGATTTGTGGTCGACTCGACTCGCCTTCTTCGCTAGAGGGAAACGCCGGTCGTCGTCCAATATAGTCATCAGGACGGTGACTGGCTCTTTTTCATCAAAAAAACTGCCGTCGAATCCGACTGGACGTCGGTGCAGTTTGGGGGGACGGAATGTGTATCAACCATATGGAGAGATCAAGGTCTTCGCAGGCAGTTCCGGGCGGGAGTTCGCCAGGAAGGTGTGTGAGTACATCGGCGTCAGCTTGGGGAAGTCGGAGGTAATCACATTCTCTGAAGGCAACACCTTTGTTCGCGTCGGCGAGACTGTAAGAGACAAAGACGTGTACTTGGTACAGTCGATCGGTCTGCGCCCAAACGACGAGTTCGTCGAAATCCTGTTCTGGATGGATGCGTTCAAGCGGGCAAGCGCCAACTCTGTCACTGCCATCATGCCCTACTTCGGATATGCCAAGGGAGACAAGAAGGATGAGCCGAGAGTGTCGATCCGCGCGCGAGTGTGCGCCGACGCCATCGAGCAGGCAGGGGCTGACCGAGTTGTGACGATGGACCTCCACAGCCCTCAGATCCAGGGCTTCTTCAAGCGCCCTGTGGACCACCTGTTCGCTCTTCCTGTCCTGTGCGAGTACGTCAAGAAGCTGGACCTCGACAATCTCGTCGTGGTATCTCCCGACACAGGCTTCGCCAAGTCCGCTCGCAAGTATGCCTCGACCCTGGGTGTCTCAGTTGCCATTGGAGACAAGATCCGCAGAGGTCACGACGAGAAACCTGAAGTTCTGGAGATCATAGGCGATGTAGAGGGGAAGAACTGCCTCATAGTCGATGACTTCAGCATCTCCGGCGGGACTCTCGTGGAGCTCGCCAAAGGACTCAAACAGAGAGGAGCCCGCCGCATACTGACTTGTCTGTCGCATCTGCTGCTGAGCAAAGACGCCGTCAGGCGGATTGACGACAGCGACATAGAGATGGTCATTGGCACGGATTCCGTAGAGAATCAGTGGATAGAGATGTCCGACAAGATACGTGTGGTCTCAGTGGCGCCGCTCTTCGCCGAAGCCATCATGAGGATTCACAACAGGGAGTCGGTCAGCGTGCTGTTTGACCGTCCTCCAGACGAGGTGGCGAAGAAGTTGACTCCGGGCAGCTGAGGAGGCCGCCACCGCATATGAAGGTAGCTCTTGTTCAGATGAACCCCGTCGTGGGGGATATCGAAGGCAACTCCACGCGGATCGTCAACGCGGCCGCCGACATGTCGAGCAGGTCTGATCTTGTCGTGTTCCCTGAGATGTCAGTCATGGGCTATCCGCCGAGAGATCTGCTTGACAGAGAGTGGCTGATCGACGAGGTGCAAGGGGCTGTTGAGGCCATAGGGAGAGCCTCGAAGGATATGCACGGGTGCGCTGTCGTGTTCGGCGCACCCTATCGCGACGCCCGGAGCGGGCGTCTCCTCAACGCAGCGCTGCTGGCAGTCGATGGGTGCATCGCGTTTCGTCAGGCCAAGACGTTGCTGCCGAACTACGACGTATTTGACGAGAAGAGACACTTCGACCCCGGCAGCGGAGTTGCGACTGTCGAGCATAGAGGCGAGAAGCTCGGTATAACCGTGTGCGAGGACGCATGGGCCGACCTTCTGAGGGGGCAGAAAGGTTCGCACTGCCCAGTGGACCCGGTTCAGCAGCTTGCTGAGCAGGGTGCCAGCCTGTTCGTCAACATCTCGGCTTCACCCTTCAGCATGGGGAAGGAAAGGATCCGCTACAACCTGATTAGAAACCACGCGATAAGGCACAGTACGCCCTTTATCTATGTCAACCAGGTTGGCGGCAACGACGAGCTGCTGTTCGACGGCAGGAGCATGGCGTTCTCCCGCGACGGCGATCTTGTGGCTCTTGGGCCCTCGTTCACGGAGTGGACTGAGATAGTCGATACATCCGCGGACACCGAGCCGATAGACTACCGGCCCCAGAAGCGAGTCGAGTCGGTTCACGATGCGCTGGTCATGGGGATCAGAGACTACGCTCGCAAGTGTGGCTTCAAGAAGGCGGTCCTCGGCTTGTCTGGCGGAATCGATTCATCGCTGGTCTGCTGCCTTGCAGCTGAGGCGCTGGGACCGAGCAATGTGCTTGGAATCACCATGCCTTCCCGGTTTTCGTCGGAAGGCAGCGTTGAAGACTCGAAGGAACTCGCAAAGAGGCTCGGGATCGAGTTCAGGGAGATTCCGATTAACGGTATCCATGATGTCTATCTGAGTGTGTTGAACGATCACTTCGCAGGACTGCCGGAGGATATCACCGAGGAGAACATACAGGCCAGGATAAGAGGCAACATCGTCATGGCGTTCTCGAACAAGTTCGGTTATCTCGCGCTGTCTGCAGGCAACAAGAGCGAACTGGCTGTGGGCTACTGCACGCTCTACGGAGATATGTGCGGAGGGCTCGCGGTGTTGGCGGACGTGCCGAAGACCCTTGTTTACGACCTGGCGCGATACGTCAACAGGGCGTCGGAGGTCATACCGCAGGCGGTAATCGACAAGGCGCCGTCAGCAGAGCTTCGGCCAGGGCAATTTGATCAGGACACTCTGCCGCCGTATCCTGTCCTGGACGAGATACTGCGCTACTACGTAGAGGAAGGCCTGTCGCCCGATGAGATCGTCGCGCGCGGATTCGACAGCGAAGTGGTTCGCTGGGTTGCCGACCGTGTAGACCGCAACGAGCACAAACGAAGACAGGCTGCACCCGGCCTCAGGGTGACGGCCAAGGCGTTCGGGATCGGCAGACGAATGCCGATAGCCGCGAGCTACCGGCAGGCCGATAGCCATGGTCAGGCACAGCCACGCCTGGGCTTCGAAGCCGTGTAGCCCTCACTTGCGGCCCTCGTACGGGATACCGCTCGCAGCCGGAGCAACTGACTTCCCGACGACTCCCGCCAGGGCGAGCATTGTGAGCAAGTAGGGGAGCATCAGGAGTACCTCCCTCGGCACGAGGTCAAAGCCTATGATCTGAGCCTGGGTCTGAAGGGCGTCTGCAAAGCCGAACAGCAGACACGCAATGAGCACTCCAACAGGCTTCCACTTCCCGAAAACCAGTGCTGCGAGAGCGATGAATCCCTTGCCGCTGCTCATCCCCTCGACGAACGAATTGAGCATGCCGAGCGACAGAGTCGCTCCACCTATCCCTCCCAGCACCCCGCTGATCGTGACCGCTACGTACCTGCATAGGTACACGTTTATTCCGACTGTCTCGGCTGCCTCCGGGTGTTCGCCAACTGATCGCAGTCTGAGTCCCCACACGGTCTTGAAAACGACGATGTGCGAGATGACCACAGCAGCTAGGGCCATGTACACTGGGGGAGTATGCGAGCCGATCACTTCGCCGACGAACGGGATGTCCCTCACGACGGGGATGCTCCACTCTCCCAGCCCCGCGATCCGCGGCGACTGACCGGCGCGCCCGAAGATGCGCTCCATCATGAATCCTGTGCCCGCGGTCGCAAGGATGTTTATGGCGACTCCGCTGACGACCTGATTGCCCCGGAAGCCGACTGACACCACTGCGTGCATGAGCGCGATGATCCCGCCTGCAGCCATCCCGGACAACAACCCCACCCAGGGGTTGTGGGTGTAGTAGGATCCGAGCATTCCGAAGAACGCGCCGAACAGCATGATCCCTTCGAGCGCGATGTTGACCACACCCGAGCGCTCGGAGAACATCCCGCCCAGAGCAGCAAAGATCAACGGGGTGGCCAGGCGAATCGTGGTTACGAATAGGAGGACGAGCATACTAGACAGCATCTCCAGATCCACTGATCGTCCCTCCCTTCAGGGCAGTCGCTGCGGTTTTGCCCGGCAGGCGGAGGCGGATCGCCCTCCGTATGATCTGGTCGGCAGCGACGAAGAAGATGATGATGGCCTGAATGATCCCTACCAGGTCTTTCGGAATTCCTGCTACGCTCTGCATCTGCATCGAGCCGCTGGCCAGCGATCCGAACAGCAGAGCAGACAAGACTATTCCGACGGGATGATTCTGGCCAAGCAGAGCGACTGCAATGCCGTCGAACCCGTGCCCCGGGAAACCGAACAGATCGAGGAACCGGTACTGCAGGCCCTGGATCTGGACAGCTCCTGCCATCCCGGCGAGCGCGCCGCTTATGGACATAGCGATGACCATGCTCTTTGTCGGGTTGATGCCACCGTATCTTGCAGCATCCTGGTTGAGGCCGACAGCCCGTATCTGATACCCTGTTGTGGTCTTCCACAGGAGGTAGTACACGACGACAGCAGCGAGTAGCGCCACTATTATCCCAGCGTGCAGTCGGCCCATTCCGAACATCCGTTGCAGCTTGGCGGTGTCTGCTATGGGTCTCGTCATCGGGCTGTTGCCTGGAGGCGCAAGAAGCGGTCCCATGACCAGATAGTGAGTGAAGTAGATCGCGATGTGGTTCATCATGATGGTGTTGATCACTTCATGCACGCCTAGTCTGGCCTTGAGCGCGCCGGGGATTGCAGCCCAAGCCGCTCCAGCGGCCGCACCCGTCATTACTGTAATCGGAACGTGCAGGAAGGCAGGGAGTCCGGTGAAGGCGTAACCGGCCCAGGCAGAGGCTGTCATTCCTACGATGTACTGTCCCTCTGCGCCTATGTTGAACAGGCCGCAGCGGAAAGCCAGTGCCACGGACAAGCCGGTAAGAATCAGGGGAGTCGTATACACTATGCTCTCGCCTAGGCCTGAACGGCTGCCAAATGCGCCGGTGAGGAGCGAGGAGTATGCTACCAGAGGGTTCTCACCCGAGCGCCACACGATGATCGCGCCGATGATCAGAGCAGTCGCGATCGCCACGGCAGGTACGGCTACTGCTCCTACTGCATTCCTTGCAAGTCGTTTTGCTCCAGCTACCAAGCACTCGACACCTCCTTCGACCGGCTTGTCGTGCCTCCTGTCATCATCAAGCCGAGCTCTTCCTCTGTAGTGGAGGCTGGATCAACTGTTCCTGCAATCCTGCCCTCGAAAATGACTGCGATGCGGTCGGACAAGGACAGGATCTCGTCCAGGTCCAGAGAGATGAGTAGCACGGCTGTGCCCTGATCCCTCTCTTCGATGATCCTCTGGTGGACGAACTCGATTGCTCCCACGTCAAGCCCTCGAGTTGGCTGAGACACGATGAGCAGCCTCGGTCTGCGCCCGAGCTCCCTCGCGAGGACCAGCCGCTGCTGGTTGCCTCCGGACAGGCTCCCAGCCCGCATCTCAAGGTCGAGCGGCCTGACGTCGAACTCACTCGCCAGACTGTAACAGGATTCCTTGCTCTGCTTTGGTTGGAGCAGCAGCCCTCTCGAGTGGGGAGGCTGATCAAAGATCTGAAGTATCATGTTTTCCCATACAGTGAAGTCGAGTATCAGGCCGCGTCGCTGCCGGTCTTCAGGGACATGCGACACGCCCATGCGGAGGATGTCTTTCGGGCGCATGTTCGCTATCGATACGCCCCCAAGTATGATGTCGCCTGAATCGACCCTTCGCAGTCCTGCAATCACTTCGACAAGCTCGGACTGGCCGTTGCCCTCGACTCCGGCTACGCCGAGCACCTCGCCGGCACGCACCGAGAGCGACAGTCCCCGCAGGGCCTCTACACCTCTTGAGTCTCGAGCGTACACGTTGTTGACGGCTAGCACCTCATCGCCTGGAGAGGAAGCGCTCTTCGAGACCGTCATCGAAACCGCTCGGCCGACCATCATCGATGCAAGCTCGTCCGGATCGGTGTCTGCAGTGTCGAGGGTTCCGATCTTCCTGCCTCTGCGAATCACGGTGACTCGGTCGCAGAACTGCATAACCTCTCTGAGCTTGTGGGTTATGAATACGACGGACTTGCCTCTGCTGGTGAGCTCTCGAAGCGTGGCTCCGAGCTCCGCGGTCTCCTGTGGAGTCAGGACCGATGTGGGCTCATCCAGAATCAGCAGGTCTGCGTCGCGGTACAGCGCCTTGAGTATCTCGACGCGCTGCTGCATCCCGACAGAGATGTCGCTCACCAAGGCGTCGGCGTCCACTCTCAGACCATACTGTTCGGAGAGCCTCTTGACTCGTTCTGCGGCTTCCCGGCTGTCAACGAACATCCAATGGCGGGCAGGCTCTGATCCGAGGATTATGTTTTCCGCGACAGTGAACGCCGGAACCAGCATGAAGTGCTGGTGAACCATACCTATTCGGCGGTTGATGGCGTCACGAGGGGAGGTGATCGTCGCGGTCTTACCGTCTATGCGGATCTCCCCTTCATCTGCAGAAAACAGGCCATACAGGATCTTCATCAGCGTCGTCTTGCCTGCGCCGTTCTCCCCGAGCAGAGCATGGATTTCGCCGCGGCGGACCTCGAAGTCGATGTGATCGTTTGCGAGCAGTTCCCCGAAACGCTTCGTGATTTGCTTCATTTGAAGGATGATATCGCTGTGGTCACTTAACGATCTGGACATCGGCGCGATCACCTCAACCCTCCGGTTTCAGCAAAAAGGTGGCTGGCAAGAGCCAGCGCACCTTCTGCCGTCTCAACTGCCGCCATCGCAGCGGCTGCAGTGATATTCGTCAAGTGTAATGCGGTGTTCCCGATTAGAGCCCCGTCGGATCGGTCGGGACCACGAGCGCACCGGAAATGATCTTCGAGCTATACTCCTCGACCAGAGCGAGAGTGCTCGCACTCAGCGACTGCTTTGAAATGTCACATATTCCGACACCGTTCTCCTTCAGACCCAGGATGAGGGTGCGTCCGACGAAGTTGCCCTCGATCAACGCCTTGGTTCCTTCGAACACTCCCAGGTCAACTCGCTTGATCATGCAGGTAATCACGTTGTCGGGCGCAAGGTGGTGCTGGCACATGTCGACGCCGATGGCATACCTGTCGGCGCCTCGGGATTGGGCGGCTTCGATAACGCCGAGTCCGGTGGCGCCCGCTGCGTGGTACACTATGTCCGCACCGAGCATGAACTGGGCTATGGCGAGTTCCTTGCCCTTGGCTGGGTCGTCGAAGCTGCCGGAATAAGCAGACCTGACCGTGGCCTTCGGATTGGCGGCTTTGACTCCTGCCTTGTAACCGGCCTCAAACTTCTTGATGAGCGGGAACTCCATGCCGCCCACAAAGCCGACGCGGTTCTTCTCTGTCTCTGCTCCGGCTACGAGTCCAACGAGGAACGAACCCTCTTCCTCCTTGAACAGTACGGACACCACGTTTGGAGCCGAGACCTCAGCGTCGATGATCCCGAAGTGGCTGTTCGGGAACTCGGCTGCGACCTGAGTGAGCGCCTCGCTCATGAGGAAGCCGACCGCCCATACCATGTCGAAACCCTGATTGACGAGAGAAGTGAGATTCGGGACGTAGTCTTCCATTCTGCTGGATTCAACTACTTTTATCTCTACTCCATACTCCGCCTCCAGCATCTTCAATCCTGCATATGCTGCATCGTTGAAAGACTGATCGCCAAGGCCGCCTATGTCGGTGACCATGGCCACCTTCATTGCTGCAGTCGCTGCTGCGGGGCTCAGTAGCAGCAGGCCAACCAGACCTAAGACACACACGAGCTTAAACGGCTTCATACGGGTGTACCTCCTGACTCATTGAGTTGACCCCAACTTCGTCGACTACGTTTTATTTTGGAGTCCCAGCCTACATATTTCGCCTGCAGAGTCTTTTATTCCTTCTGCACGGCTTGCGGGGCCGGCAGCGCGGCTTAGGCGCTGTCTGGCTGTATGCAAAAGGGTTTGACCTGTACTGACTTTTGCCGTAGAATTGTGTACGGAATCTGATTGGCACGAATTGCATGGTCAAGACGTGGGGCTTCAGAGGTGAACCACTGTGAGATTCACTGACTACTACGAGATTCTCGGGGTAGACAGGAACGCCACTCAGAAGGAGATTCGGTCTGCATATCGCAAGCTTGCACGGAAGTACCATCCGGACATGAACCGGGATGACAAGGACGCAACTGAGAAATTCAAGCGTGTGCAGGAAGCTTACGAGGTCCTGTCCGATCCGAAGAAGCGGGAGAGATATGATTCACTGGGACGCAACTGGGACTCAGACCATGCTGAGGACATCTTCAGGAGCTGGTTCTCGCAGCAGGAGGGCGAGCCGTTTGCGCAGGGGCGGACCTACACGTTCAGGTCTCACGGCGACGCGGACGGCTTCAGCGACTTCTTCAGGATGTTCTTCGGCAGCTCGAACATATTCGACATGTTCGGAGGCGACCCGTTCGCGGGCCGCGGAAGGCCTTTCAACGGTTTTGCGTCAGACGAGCGATTCCGTCAGAAGAGGCCGGCCGGCTCACGCGGTTCGTACAGCGACTTCGGACCAACCCAGGCCTCCGCGGAAGTGGAAGTATCGGTCACTCTCCGCGAAGCGTACTCCGGGACGTCAAAGCGGCTCGCTCTGCAGGCACTCGAGGGCGGCCAGGAGAGCAAGACAATCGAAGTGAAGATCCCCGCAGGAGTCCGGGACGGCTCGAGAGTGAGAGTGCGCCCGTACGGGAAGGACGGCCCGCCGGTGTATCTGAAGATCCGCCTGCTGCGCGATGATCAGTTCAGACTAGAGGGCGATGACATAGTGAGTGAGGTGCCGCTGCGGGTTTCAGATGCCGTGCTGGGCGGCGAGATAGAGGTGCCCACAATGGAAAAACCCGTGAAGATGAAGATCCCCAGGGGAACGAGGGGCACCGAAGTCTTCCGCCTGAGGGGAAAGGGCATGCCGTCGCTCACCGGCGGACGAAGGGGCGACCAACTCGTGAAGCCGAGAATCGTCCTCCCAGAGCGGCTTGATGAGGAGTCGGCCGCACTGGTCGAGAGGCTGAGACACCTCAATTCCGCTTTCTGATGTGAGGAAAATCGAGGGATGAGACAATGAACAGATTTGACAAGATGACGCTAAAAGTCCAAGAAGCGCTTGCCGGCGCACAGGAAATGGCCTCAGATTTGAGTCAGCAACAGATTGAAGTCGAACACCTCGTCCTTGCTCTCTTGAGGCAGAGGGAAGGGGTCGTGCCTTCGGTGCTCAAGCGGATGGGCGTCAGCGTGACCCCGATCGATCGAGCTCTGCAGGAACACGTCGAAGGCCTTCCCAGGGTCCACGGGCACGGGGGCCAGATGTACATGTCTACGAGGCTGGCCAACTTGCTACAAGCTGCAGCCAAGGAGGCTGAAGCGCTGAAGGATACGTACATCAGCGCTGAACACATGCTTCTTGCGGCAATCGAGGAGAAGGCTGGCTTTGCAGGCCGTGTCCTGAGAGAGCATGGCATGACAAGGGACTCTGTCCTGCGGACTCTGGTCGACATCAGGGGATCACAGCGAGTCGACAGCCCGAATCCGGAGGACAAGTACGAGGCCCTCGAGCGTTACGGGAGGGATCTGACCAGGCTGGCCAGCCAGGGCAGGTTGGACCCGGTGATAGGCCGGGACGACGAGATCCGCAGGGTGATACAGGTTCTGTCGCGTCGCACGAAGAACAACCCCGTGCTCATCGGCGAGCCGGGCGTCGGCAAGACGGCCATAGTCGAAGGCCTGGCCCAGCGCATCATATCAGGCGATGTGCCGGAAGGGCTGCGAGGCAAGCGGGTGATCGTACTCGACGTCGGCGCTCTGGTGGCCGGCGCGAAGTACAGAGGTGAGTTCGAGGACAGGCTGAAGGCCGTCCTGACCGCCGTCCAGCAGGCGGAGGGCGAGATCATCTTGTTCATCGACGAGCTGCACACTGTCGTGGGTGCCGGTGCAGCCGAGGGATCCGTCGACGCCGCCAACATGCTCAAGCCGGCGCTTGCGAGGGGAGAGCTGCGCTGCGTCGGCGCGACTACTCTCGAAGAGTATCGCAAGTACGTCGAGAAGGACGCGGCTCTTGAGCGAAGGTTCCAGCAGGTGTACGTCGGAGAGCCGTCCGTCGAATCCACGATCGCCATCTTGCGGGGCCTGAAGGACAAGTATGAGATACACCACGGGGTGAAGATCAAGGACGCGGCGATCGTAGCCGCAGCCAGACTCTCCAGCCGGTACATCACGGATCGGTTCCTGCCCGACAAGGCGATCGACCTGATGGACGAGGCAGCCTCAAAACTCAGGATCGAGATCGACAGCGTGCCCGCGGAGATCGACGAGGTCCAGAGGAAGATCATGCGGCTCGAGATCGAGAGGCAGGCGCTGTCGAAGGAGTCCGATCAGGAGTCGCGGGGGCGACTGACGCGGCTCGACGAGGAGTTGGCCAATCTCAAATCCTCGCGCGATGCTCTGACCGCGAGGTGGAAGGCCGAGAAGGAACTGATCGGCCAGGTCAAGGAGATCAAGCGGCAGATAGACGAGTTGCGAAACGAGGAACAGAAGCGTGAGAGAGAGGGAGATCTCGGCCGCGTGGCGCAGATAAGGTATGGTGAGATCCCCGCGCTCGAGAAGAGAATGGCCGAAGCCAATGCCAGACTGGCCGATGTGCAGGTCGGAGGCCAGTTGCTCAAGGAAGAAGTGGGAGAGGACGACATCGCAGAGGTCGTAGCGAAGTGGACGGGGATTCCTGTAACCAAACTGATGGAAGGCGAGATGGAGAAACTCGTCAATATGGAGTCCAGGCTGAGGCAGCGTGTGGTCGGCCAGGATCATGCGATAGAAGCCCTCGCCAACGCAGTCCGGCGGGCTCGGGCAGGCTTTTCGGACGAGTCGCGTCCCTTGGGGTCGTTCATGTTCCTGGGTCCGACCGGTGTCGGCAAGACGGAGCTGGCGAAAGCGCTCGCCGAGTTCTTGTTCGATGACGAGCGGGCAATGGTTCGACTCGACATGAGCGAGTACATGGAACGGCACTCGGTATCTCGCCTGATCGGAGCGCCGCCCGGGTACGTGGGGTTCGAAGAAGGCGGCCAGCTGACAGAGGCAGTAAGGCGCAGGCCTTACTCTGTCATACTGCTCGACGAAATCGAGAAGGCGCACTCGGATGTGTTCAACGTCCTGTTGCAGGTGCTCGACGACGGACGGCTCACCGACGGCCATGGCAGGACCGTGGATTTCCGGAACACCGTGTTGATCATGACGTCCAACATCGGCAGCCAGTTCTTGAGCGAAAACGCCCTGGCGAGAGACGAGGATTCCAGACGGGCTATCACCTCTCGGGTGATGGACGCGGTCAGACAGCACTTCAGGCCTGAGTTCTTGAACAGGCTTGACGAAACGATCGTGTTCAATCCGCTAGGCGAACAAGAGCTGCGCCAAGTAGTCGGACTGCAGCTCTCGCGCGTGCGAAAGCGTCTGGAGAGTCGGGGCTTGCAAGTCACGTTCGCTCCAGAGGTCGTGGATTACTTGATAGAGGTCGGATTCGATCCCGTGTACGGGGCAAGGCCGCTCAAACGAGCTATCCAGAGAGAAGTAGAGAACCCTCTGGCGATCAAGCACCTCAAGGGCGAGCTGTCTGCAGGCAAAGAGATTCTGGTTCGCCTAGGACCGGACCGCTCCTCTCTGGTGTTTGACTGAAGAGGCCGCCTTTGTCCCGCGGCTGTGCCTTTGGCACAAGATGCCGGTGGAGTGAACGGCCGCCCCGCCCGTTCCGTATAGTACGAGTGGATGCTCCGATCAGGGCATCCACTCCCTGCTATCACGGTGCCGAGAGGAGCAGTGCTTATGACGGGGCAGCAAAAAGACCTCGTGTCGCGCTTCGTGACGCCGGAACAGCTCGAGGCCTTGGTGAAATTGAAGGAGTCTCTAAGACCGGAAGAAATCGACGAATTGAAATCAGCAGGAGAACGGCTGTTGAAAGACGTAAAGACTGAAAAGGACCTTGCAAATCTCATCGAGTCGGCGGCGAAGACCGGAGGCCCGCCCGACATCAAGTCGCCGAGGCTGAGAAGCATCATCAAGGGAATGGCTAGCAACATGCCTCACCAGGGCGGCGAACCGCCTGCCGGCAAGAAGAGTACGAGGTCCGCAGCTTCCGGTTGCGGTAGTTGTTCAGCCGGCAGCCGCAAGCGGCGGAGCGTCCGGAAGAAGGTATAGTTGAGCGGCGGCGCGGAGAGTGCCGCTTTCTCAGAGCCTTGATGCGGACAAGCCTGTCGACAAAGGATGGCGAGTCGATTGAGGGTTTGGCTGTATGTGCTCGACGTAGGGCTATTTGCACTGATCGCATACTACGTATACATCAACATCCGGAATACCCAGGCCATTCAGCTGATCAAAGGCATTTTGGTGCTCTTCGCACTGAACATGTTCGCACAGTACCTGGGCCTCTGGATAGTCGGAAGAGTCCTCGACACGGTAATAACCGCACTCATCGTTGCAATCCCCGTGATCTTCCAGCCCGAGTTGAGACGGGCGCTCTGGAGGCTCGGCAGGAATCCCAGGCTCTTCGAACCTGCAGACGGCAGCATCTCGGAGGTGGCGTCGATAGTGGCCGAGGCTGCCGGGCATCTCGAGAGTCTCGGCTGGGGTGCGCTGATCGCACTCGAATTGGAGACCGGCCTCGAGCAGTACATCTCCACAGGAGTGACCCTGAATGCCAAATGCAGCACGCACCTGATAGAGTGTGTTTTCATGCCGGGCAGCCCTCTGCATGACGGGGCCATAGTGATAGAAGATGGAAAGATCGCTGCCGCCGGGTGTTTCCTGCCTCTCAGCCAGAACATAGCAGACCGTGACCTCGGGTCGCGTCATAGAGCCGCGCTGGGCCTCAGCGAAGTGAGCGACGCGGTCGTAGTCGTGGTGTCAGAGGAACGGCGTTCGATCTCCATGGCGATCGACGGCACTCTCTACGGTCCGCTCAGACCTGAGGAAGTCCGGAGCATGATCGTGGCCAGATTCAGCAGGCAGAGAGGCATGGGTGAGAACGGGTTCGTCGCGCGGACCGCCAAGAAGCTCCTTCAGTGGCTTGGGGTAGAGCGCTGAAAGACCCTGTGTGAGGGCTGCGCACGCAGGGACAGATTCGGAGGAGATCGGATGCGTTCGTATCGTGCAGATATAGGTCAGTACTCTCTGCCGGTTTTCGCGTGCCACACGCTCATCATCGGAAGCGGTGCAGCTGCGCTCAACGCAGCTGCGCATCTCTACGACAACGGTGTGACAGACCTGGTCATTGCCACTGAAAGGCTTGGCGGGGGAACCTCCAACAACTCGGGAAGCGACAAGCAGACCTACTACAAGCTGTCTCTGGCCGGCAGCACCCCAGACTCCCCGTACGACATGGCTAGGACCCTGTTCGACGGAGGTTGCATGCACGGGGACATAGCACTGGTCGAGGCAACGGTCTCGCCCCAGGAGTTCTACCACCTTGTGGCCATAGGCGTGCCGTTCCCGCACGACCGCCACGGGGGATACGTGGGATACAAGACTGACCACGATCCAAGGCAGCGGGCCACTTCGGCCGGCCCGTGGACTTCCAATCAGATGTTCTCCCAGCTCCTCAAAGAGGTCAAGAGACGAGAGATACCGATCCTCGACTCTCACGAGGTCATAGCCATACTAACCAATACCTCTGAAGGGGCGACCGAAGCCGTAGGCGCCTTGGCCATAGACAAGTGCCGGATTGCCGACGGCAGTTTCGGGCTTGTGCTGCTGCAAGCCGCAAATGTGATCATGGGAACCGGCGGGCCTGGCGGCATATATCAGGCATCAGTGTACCCCAAAGGGCACCTCGGCAGCACGGGGATCGCACTCGAGGCAGGAGCCTCGGCAGCCAACCTGACCGAGTGGCAGTACGGCCTGGCGTCCACAGCGTTCCGCTGGAATGTCTCTGGTACATATCAACAGGTGATACCCAGGTACTTCAGCACTGCGCAGGATGGCTCCGACGAACGGGATTTCCTCACCGACTACTTCGAGGACATGGGAACGCTGGCGACTGATATCTTCCTCAAAGGCTACCAGTGGCCTTTCGACCCCCGCAAGATAGACAGCATGGGCTCATCGATGATCGATGTGTTGGTTTACATAGAGAGCGTGGTCCGGGGTAGAAAGGTGTACATGGACTTCACCAAGAACCCGTCCGGCTCAGGACGGCTTGAGGACTTCAGGTTCGATCTCCTTTCCCTAGAGGCCCTGGACTACCTCACGAAGTCCAATGCACTGCTGGAGCGTCCGATCGACCGGCTGAGGAAAATGAACCCCATGGCCGTCGAGCTCTACGCCCGGCATGGGATAGACATTACATCCGAGCCTCTTGAGATAGCTGTGTGTGCGCAGCACAACAACGGCGGCCTGGTTGCGAACGAGTGGTGGGAGTCTGATGTGCGCCACTTGTTCCCAGTGGGCGAGGTGAACGGGACTCACGGAGTGTACAGGCCCGGCGGATCGGCACTCAACTCGGGGCAAGTCGGCGGATTCCGCGCAGCTCAGTTCATTGCCAACAGGTATGCTGACACGGGCCTTGGCGACAACGAGTTCCTAGACCTCGTCGAGCACCAAGTCGCTCGCAGAATCGACTACCTAAACGGGCTGATGAGAGGAAGAACCGACGGCAGACCATGGCAGGAGTTCCGTGAGACCATGCAGGCGCGAATGAGCCGCTACGCAGCTCACGTGCGCGAGCCGGGCGAGGTGGAGACAGCGGCGGCGGAGGCTCGCAGAGACCTGGCTGAACTCGAAGAAGGAAGGGTCAGGGCGGCCGGGGCGGAAGACATCGTGCCTGTCCTTCAGAATCGACAGCTCTGCCTGACACACCTTGCTGTCCTTCGCAGCATTCAAGCATATCTGACGAATGGCGGCGGCAGCAGAGGATCCTACCTCGTCCTCGACAGGTGCGGACGGCGGTTCCCGGTCGACCTAGGCGACCGGTGGCTGTACCGCCCTGAACGTGTCGACTTGCGAAACCTGGTCCTGGAGATCAAGTACGATGGGCAGGGCGACTTCGTCACGAAGTGGGTTCCTGTCAGGCCCATTCCAGAGGACGATTCTTGGTTTGAGAACGTCTGGGCAGACTACGTAAAGAAAGAGGTCTACAAGAGCAGATGACAGCGTCGTTAGCGGAGTACAACGAAGTCGTGGGCTGCCTGATGGCCGTGCGCGAGTGCAGCAGGTCCAGCGGTTCATTTCCTGATCTGATGAGCCGCCTGAAGCAGCGCGGCTATGATTCCGAGCGCATCCAGCGACTAATCAAACCCAGGGTCGACGCAGACCTTCACGTCCACAGCAATCACTCGGACGGCGACATGCCGCCCCGGCGGCTGGTGTGGCTGGCCCGCGTCATGCGGTTGAAGGCTCTCGCGATCTGCGACCACGACAACGTGTCAGGGATAGAGGAGGCCGTCAGAGAAGGGGAGAGGGTTGGACTCAAGGTCATTCCCGGGGTCGAGTTCCAGACGGGTAGAGCCGGGCTGGAGATCCTATGCTACTTCCCTGATACAGACGTGTTCCTCGACTGGCTCAGCAAGGACGGATCGGCTGAGCTCCGCGAGTACCTGCTTCGCATTCAGTCTGCGACGCACGACATGACCCTTCGAGTGCTCCCCGCTGTGAACAGCTTCTTGACAGAACAGGGCGTTTCATCTCAGGAGATGCTGACGCGAGAAGAGCTGGCTGAATGGTATGAGGGACAGGAGCCTTTCTACCCGGGAACCCTGGCAGTCTTGGGACTCAAGAGGCTCTCGAATCGTGACAGGGACAGGCTGGGCATTCACGACCCGAGGGAGTTCAACACAAAGGTCGTCACGCCCGCCCTGAAGAGAGTTCGCACCGAGGCCAACGGGGCTGGTGCTGCGGCGGTTGAGACCAGCATCGAGCGGGCGTTCGGGCTGATCGGATCTGTCAGGCGGCAGGGCATTCGGGCGGTCTCCGTCCTCGCTCACCCGAAGGAATTGGAGACCAAGGGCAAGATGCAGCTGAGCGACATCCGCGACCTCTTGAGAGATCTGGTGCTGGAGTTCGGCCTCAGCGGAGTGGAAGTCAACAACTCCCGAGACGACCGCGACGATACACTTACGTGGCTCAGGTTTGCGGAAGAGGTCGAACGGGAGGCGGAGAGGACAACTGGCCGCCCGCGACGATTGATGCGGTTCAGCTTCAGCAGCGACTTCCACGTGCTCAATCCAGGCTTGGCCAGTGGAGAGATAACCATGGGATACGGGATGCTCGATGAGACTGAGGCTCACAGGTCAGGCAATCTGAGCCCCGTCGGAACCTTCGAGGACTTGTGGAGAGAGATGACGTCACAGGAAACGAACTGAGACGCGAGATGAACTCGAGCATGGGAGGAAACAATCGCCTGGAGCTGCTTCGCTCCAGGCGATGTCTTAGATGAAGAAAACGTGATTCCCGATCACTGCGACCTCTTTTCTCGATCTGACCCACCGGTCGCTCGTAGCCCGCGGGTTGTAGAACCCGGTGGCCCCGCCTGTGGGGTCCCACCCGGCAAGGGCGGCTTCGACCGCCCTGGCGGATTCAGCGTCCCCGGGCTGGTTTATGCGTCCGTTCGCCACTGGGGTATACTGGTACCCATTGTCTCCAATCACCTGGTAAACTACGTCTTTGATTGTGTTCGGATAGTGCGGTGAGTCCACTCTGTTGAGGACAGAGGCGGCGACCGCCACCTTCCCGATGTAGCTCTCGCCGCCCGCTTCAGCATGGACGAGGCGGACGAGCAGGTCGAACTCCTCCTCTGACACCGACCTCCTCAGGAGACCGTCGGGAGACACCTTTGATATGCGCGGCTTTATGTACGAGGGCAGGAGGAGGGTTTGCCCTGCTCTGAGCAGGTCGGTCTCGAGGTTGTTGGCCTCCATGAGGTCTCGCACCGTGGTTCCATAGGTCGTCGCAATCGTGTACAGGCAGTCGCCCGGGCAGACCGTGTAGACGAGCCGGGGAACGAAGAGGATTTGACCTGGCCGAATGAGATCCGTCTTGCAATCGTTCAGCACACGAAGGTCCGCTACATGCGTGTCGAACCGCCGGGCTATCGACCAGAGAGAGTCGCCTGGCTGCACTGTGTACGTAAGGGCCCGAAGGGTGCCCGTGACCTGACTCGCGCCGGCCTGCACACCAGGGAACACGATCTGCATGAACAGGATCACCAGGACAGAGATTCTCAAGACAGCGTACCGCGAAAGCGACCGGGGTATGGGGCGTCTCATGGAGCGCACCAGTCTCACGTGTCTGGTGGTAGACTGCATGGGGCTGTTCACACTCCGGCTGTGATGAGTAGTGTTCGCATGCACGATCGGGCCGCAGCGCGTGTAGGAGCGCTGGGACCGATTGACGAGCATCTTCGCAGATATTCTATGGACACGCCGGAATATCCTCTATCCCACAAACCTCCAGAAATTGCTCCTGAACAGGTTGTCGACGTCCCGGCGGATCTCTTCCACTGTCGCAATCCATCCGGTGCGTGCGAGATCGTTGTACTTGTCTGTGAGGACCGATGCAATGATGGTGCGCGAGTGCGCCCACTTGTAGATCACCTGGTCGAGCACTCTGGCGTCGGAGTGCTGAGGTATGAAGCTCGGCCCGAGCAGCTCACACCTCATCCTGGTGATCTCCTCGACCAAGCTCGGGTTGTTCAGGAACCACCAGCAGCCGAAGACCATCAGATTGCGGTACTTGCGAGCCGCAACCGCCAGCTCATGCTGATTCTCCCTGGCGAGCATCGTCACGAGGAACTTGTTGTCCGGGAAGTTCGCACACAGGTGCTCGACTGTCTCGATGCGGGACTTGCCAACTGAGTCACCGGCCAGGCGCAGCGCAGGATTGACCAGCTTCTTCACTCCGATCATCATTGCGAACGGCAAGCCGCGGTCCCTGCAGACCGGAAGGATGCACTCCCGGACGACGCGGGCGCGCGGAGACTCCTCGGGATACGCGAAGTCAGGCGGAAGCGACGCAGCCAGATAGAGCGGCTTCATCCGGTCAGCCCAGTCTTCGAGGAACCTGCGGATCTCGGACAGCCCTTGCGCAGACAGCGCAGGATCTGCACTGTATCCGAAGTTGCGCAGCTTCTCACACGACTGCTGAGTGGAGTTCAGGAGGGGGTCGATCCGAAGCACAGCCCGGAATCTCGGGTCTTCTTTGTAGCAGGAGAGCCAGACCGGCCTCTCCGCGTCGTCGAACGGGTCGTTCGTCATGACTGCACAATCGATGCCTGCCAGGTTGAAGGCGATGTCAACGTACTCGTCAACCGACTTGGATCTGAAATAGGCCCTGTACTCAGATAGATCGCGCGCTCCGACGTCCAGGCCCAGTTTCGAGAGGACGGTGAGCACCCCGCGGCAAGCCTCGCTGAAAGGCGAGTTCTCCACGAACAGAGTTTTCCAGATCAGATCGGCCTGCTGCTGCTTGCTCATTGCCCAGAAGGATTCGTACGGGATGCTGACATAGCGGAAGGTCTCTGCTATGAGGTAGTGATACGTCAGGAGATCGTCAATGCCCCACAGCAGCAGATCGCCGAACTGCGGGCTGTACAAGTGGGTATGCACGTCTGTTATCACAGCGTCATTCACTGCAGAGCGCACGATCGGTCCAAGATCGGTGTTCGCGAGTCTCTCCACGGTACTTGCCTCCTACACGCCCAACCAGCACGATCCCTGACGCCGCAGCAGGGCGCAAGCACGCCCGCAACGTCGGCTTCGAGGACAGGGCTTAGTCCATTTTTGGTGTCACATCACGGCTATTGTACCATGACAGGTGGTCCTTGGCAAGGAAGACCAGGAACGGTGAAAACGGGACTGCCTGGCCGAGAACCCATGTTTACGCCGCCTCTGCCCGGCGCATCCTTTCACTGTGGGTGCAACTGCGAACGAGCGCCCAGGCGGAGGTGCAGGCGTGCGACTGGTTTTCAGATGCGCAGCTCTGTTGCTGCTGTGTAGTACCTTGATCTTCTGCGCTGGGGCTGACAGCCGCGGCTTCCCTGAAGGAGCAGTCGTGATCCTCATGTACCACCAGGTGAGCGACGAGATCGAGGCGCCGACTGTCGTCAGTTCAGAGCTGCTGGAGGAACACATAAGGGCCATTCTGGAAGCGGGACTCCCGGTCATGAGTCTGTCGGAGCTGTCGCGCTGGCTCGATGACCCGGAGGCGGGCGGGTCCGGGGTAGTTCTGACGTTCGACGACGGTTACGACAGCTTCTATCACCACGTGTATCCGCTGACGAGCCGGTATCAGATCCCGGCCAGCTGTTTCCTGATCGTGTCCTCAAGCGAGCCGCCGCCGGATTCGGAGTCAAGAGGCACTGTGATCCCGGGCCATCTGAGTCTGGAGCAAGTTCGGGAGATGAGCGAGACAGGGCTCGTCGAGCTCGGGTCACACTCGTACGACGGGCACAGGTATGTCGACACTAGAGGAGGAAGTAGGCCGTATCTCGTGGAACCCTTGGTCGACGAAGACCACGCCGGCTTCCTCGGGAGAGTGAAGAGGGATCTGGATCTGTCTCGCCAGGTCCTTCGCGCGATGACCGGAACGGAGTGTCTGTACTTCTCCTACCCATATGGGTGGGTGACCGGCGCGCTCCGCGATCAGGTGAGCCAGTGTGGGTTCGACCTTGCTCTCACGACCAGGCCGGGTGCGGTAGTGCCCGGGATGGACCGGTACCTGCTTCCCCGAATGACGGTCAGGCCGGAGATGACCGG
>JAAYAB010000114.1 GCA_012719595.1 Bacillota bacterium | reverse complement strand
GCTTCAGTCGAGTTCCACGCCGACTGGAAGGTGAGTGTAGCCACGGTGGCCAGAGCAGGCGCTATATTGGGCATGATTATCCTGGTCACGATGAAGTAATCACTGGCGCCGTCTACGTACGCAGCCTCGATCATCGAGTCCGGTATCTGGTCGATGAACTGCTTGACCAGGAATAGTCCGACAGGCATGGCCAGCAGTGGAATAATGGAGGAGAGGAAGCTGTCTATCAGTCCCAGTTTCTCGATTATGAAATATCGAGGTATAGCCACAGCGACCGGAACGAACATCAGGGAGATCGTGTTTAGCTCAAACAGCATCCTCTTCAGGCGGTACCGCTTCTTGCTCATGCAGAAAGCTGCGGCCGAAGTGATGAACAGATTCAGGACGACCACCGACAGCGTAGAGACAAGGCTGTTGAACAGGTATCGTGAGGCCGGGATCGCCTTGTTAGCTGATGTTGCAGCCAGATTCGCGAAGTTCTGAAGAGTCGGCCGCGTCGTGATGAACCTCGGTGGGTACAGAAACAGCTCATCCAGCGGCTTGAACGCGTTTGAGACTATGAATAGTATGGGAAGCATCATGACCGCGGCCACCGGAATCAGATAGGCCAGGAACTTCAGCTGGCCCCGGTCGAAACGAGTAGGGTTGATGCCGATGACCCGAATCCGATTTCTTCGAACTGTCCTGCTCACTTAGGCATCCTCCCTTTCGCTGAACATCCGTTTGGCGATCTTGGAGATACCGTATATGATCAGCAAGAGCACGACCGATACGGCCGCGGCATATCCCATCTCATATCGAATGAAGCCGTAGTCCTCTATGTGTGAAACCAGCAACTGTCCAGCGTAGCCGGGTGTCGGGTTCTGGCCGCCCGACAAAACTACGCCGATGGACCCATTCTGGAAGGTGCCGATGACCGTCATGACAGCGCCGAACAGCATCTGCGGCTTGACGGCCGGGATGGTCACATACATGATTTCCTGCCAACGGTTGGTCACTCCATCGATGTATGCGGCTTCATACAGCTCTCTGGGCGTGTTCAGTATCCCCGCCAGCATGGCGAGGAAGCCGATGCCCATGGACGACCACAGCGATACGATGATCATTATGGGCATCAGAGTGGCGGGGCTGGTCAGCCAGGCTACGGGTGTCTGTATCAGGTCATGCTTCAGAAGGAAGGCATTCAGGTATCCAACCTTGTCCTCGCTGAACAGCACGCGCCACACCGAGCTCATCATGGCAGTGCCTGTCAGCGACGGCGAATACAGGATCACCGCGAGGACAGTGCGCCATCCACGAGTGAGTTGCGCCAGCGACCAGGCCATGAAAAAAGACAGAAGGTATCCGCCGATTCCGACCACCAGTGAGAACAGCACCGTGTTGGGAAGCGCGTGCTGCATGAAGATTACGTCTCTGGTCAGGAGGTCGACGTAGTTCCTGAGCCCGACGAAGTTGGGCGTCTGGATCGCGTTGAAGTCTGTAAAGGACAGTCCGACTGCTACCAGCACCGGAAGCACGACGAACAGACCAAACAGCGTCAGAAACGGCAACTGCAGAACCAACACGCTGTGGCGGTCAAGGAACGCCCGGCGGGGCAGGACGGACGCCGCTTTCGGCTGCAAAGCGCCCAACTCTTGTTGCACACGCTTTCGCAATACCGGTGTCATTGTGCGGCCTCCTCTCGCTGCAGCGCCGCCTTGAGGTCCTCGACGGTGCGGTTGTTGTAGGGACGAATCATATTGCCGTTCGCGTCGACGAAGCCGAACTCGTAGAGCTTGCGGAGCATCTCCCTGTTAACCGCCATTTCCGCCTGATCGAGGGTGGGCATGAACGGCTCGCCGTCTCTGACCACCGATCCCCACAGGTTGCTTATCTCGCGCTCCATCATGTACCCTGCAATGTGGCGAGGGGTTTCCTTCTGCCAGTCCCGCCACATGGATAGAATGACCTGCTTGTGCTTTTCCGGGTATCCCATCTGATCGAACGCGACCAGGTTGGCAGTGTTCCACTTGTACTCTGGGCCGTACTTCCGCTGCAGCTCTGTTGCGAACCTCACCTGGGTCTCTGATGACAACCACCACTTGAGGAAAGCGTAGGCCTCATCAGGCATGTTCGTATTGGACAAGATCATCGTAGCCGTGTCAGCGGCGGCTTGGTACCGCAGAATGGTCCCGTCCTCGCTCTCGACGCCGGGCGCGAGCGCGATGTCCCACAAGTCTGCCAGTTCAGGCGCAGTCGTCTGAAGGAGCAGATAGGTGGCGAAGTCGGATATGCCAAGGGGTATCACGCCGGATCTGAAGGAGTTGAAGAAGTTCCTCACATTGATTGGCAACCCGTATACCCTGTACAGGTCGCACATTTCCCTCAGACCCTTGACCGTGCGCGGGTCGGTCAGTGTCGCAGACATGCCATCTGCGGAGTAGATATCTCCACCGTTTTGGTATACGAACGGCATAGTCTGCTGGAAGCCTTTGTAGCCTTCCATGTTTGTCGAGAGCGGAATGCTGAAGCTCATCGCGTTTCGATGGAGCGTGGGGATCATTGCCCTCACGTCGTCCATGGTCTGTGGGACTGAGAGCCCCAGCATCTCGAGTATGTCCTTCCGGTAGAACAGCACACGAAACTCATGGGTGTCGCAGGCCCCATAGATCCCGCCGTTGAACGCCATGGGAACCAGTGACTCCAGGTTGTACTCCTTGCTGTACCATGAGATGAAGTCCTCGTACTCAAGAAGGTTCTTGGCCAGTCCTCTCACGCCAAAATCGAAGGGATAGTGCGCAGCTATTCCCACAACCACGTCAGGATTTGTGCCCGACGCGTTTGCCAGGATGAGTTTGTCCTCTTTCGGCATGATCGAGAAGGTGACCCCGATGCCTGTCTGGGGCGTGAAGCTCGTTGCAGTCAGCTCTCGAAGCACCTCTACATACTGCGAGGACTTGTTGACCCAAACGGTCAGGCGACCGCCGTCTCCGCGCTTGGCGGTTTCGTTCATTACAGGAGTGAATGAGTGCAGGAATTGCTTGATGCCGGCCGCGAACCGCGCCCAGAGGCTCTCCTTGGGGGACGGGAGCTCCGCAACGCCGTCATAGATGTAGATCCTATCTATGCTCATGTTCTGTTCGGACAGTTTTGGCAAGAGCGATCCGAGCAACTGCGCAGCGGAGCTTGCGTCATCGCCAAGCAGGGCTATCCTGTTTGGGAGCCTGCGCGGATCGTCTTTCAACCGCTGCAGGTTCTGCGCCGCAAGAACTAGGTCGTTAGCGAACGTGGGCGGCGCGCCGCTGATCTCCCGCAGCGTCTCGTACATGCCGAGAAGCTCTGTCTGCCAGCGTTCAAGGTCGTCCAAGATGCCGGGCATATAGTTCAGTACGTTCCATGTGCGGTTCGCATCCATGCTGCTCGCAACATCGGTGTTTTTGCCTGTGAGCTTCTTGATCTGAAGCGTCGCCGCGTTCATTTCCCCAATGATCTCCGTGAGGCGGGCATACATCTGGTCTATTGGTTCTGCGGTCACCTTGACGGCGATAGTATTCGTACCTTTATCTAGGTACACGTAGTACGGCATCTCTTCTCGCTGAGCCCGGTTCTTCCCGAGAACCAGGTTGTCATAGATGTTCATACCGGTGTGCGGAAAGGCCAAGTCCCTGAACTCGATGAACGGCACCTTGCCGTTTATCTCGACGGTCCGAAACACCGGCATTCCAGGCTTCAGAGGTTGGGAATATGCAAAGGCAATGGCATAGAGGCCAGCAGTCTCTACCTCGAACTCATACAGCACCTTCTGGCCGACCTTGTTGAAGGAGGTGTGTGCAAGAGCGTTGATGCGTTGGACCACTGGGTCGCTCGGCGAGACGGCCATGTTCCTCACCGAAGTTCCTCGGATGAACGAATCGCTCTTCAGCGAGTAGTCCTCAGCCTCTATGACTATGAAATCCTTGCCCAAGGGCTTGTCGGCGAATGAAGGCGAGTATTCCTCGTAGGAGACGTCAGTTTGCCCGCGAACAATGGCGACCGCGTTCAGACAAAGCGGGTAGTTCTCGGGCGTCACGGAAACGGTATGCGTGCCGGGAGTCAGGGCTATGACATATGGCCTGCCGGCATGCTCTGTGTATGGCTCGAGATATGAGCTGGTGACTGCTTCGCAAAGCTCCTGGTCAGGAAGGATTTCGTTGCCGTACCTGTCGTAGCGGATGTCGCCCGGTATGTCCCTCCAGAGGAAAGGCAGTGCGCTGCGCAACTCGACTCCATCGATCTCGACAAGCACGATGCTGCTGAACAGGCCTGCTTGCACAGGACTGTACGAAAGCACTACGTGGTACTCGTCGGCCTCGGGAACAGAGAGCGACACAGTGTGTGTGTCGCCGGCTTTCACCGCCTGGTCCCCGCAGCTTGCAAGTGCCACGATATGCTCCGCAGGCACGCTCAGCCAACGCTCCTCGACAGCTGCCTTGACCTGGCAGGCGAGCAACAGAACACACAGCAAACTGAAGATAGGTGCCATAGCTGCCTTCATGCGTAGCATCCGTATCACTCCACGGGACTCCAACAAGAGGGGCAGAGGCGAAGCGCCTCCGCCCCGCAAGATGACGTCATGCGGACTCAGCTGCGGCCGCCTGGCCGTCGAGCACGTCTGGCAGCCGGCTGTCCGACAGCAAGCCTCTCCGAGTTGTTGTCCTACTCAGCGAGCCTGGCCTCGAAGGCAGCCCATTGTTCCGCGAGACTCTTGTTGACTGTCTCATCCAGCCAGGCAGCGACGGCAGCCGGATCCATGGTTCCCTCGCGGGCTCCGTTCAGCCTCTCCCAGACTTCGCCGGTGAAGATCAGGTTGTACCCTGGTATGATCTTGTTCAGATCATCGCGGAAGCTGTTGGTGATGTTGGCATAGACCACCTTCAGCCCTTCGGTGACGTAGGGATTCTCAGCAAATTTGGCCTTCACATCAGGGTGCTGAGTCGATGGGAAGTACCACAGGAAGTAGAGCTTGCCCTCTGTAGTCTCCTCGGCAGGACGAGCGGCGAAGATGTCCATCTTGTTCAAGTTGCCCTC
>JAAYAB010000113.1 GCA_012719595.1 Bacillota bacterium | reverse complement strand
GAAGGTGGTCACTCCCCTGAAGAAGAGGTCGGCGATCATGCCTATCCAAGCGCCGGCGAGACCGACGCCTGCAAGCATGACCAGAACATAGCTGATGGGCAGGCGGATCAACCAGAACCCTGCCATCGTGATGAACAGCATGCGTCGAGTATCGCCCACTGTGCGAAGTATGTTGGACATGGTCATCGTCGTGGCAAGGGCAGGCTGGGACACCGCGACTATCCGAAGGCACACTGCACTCAGTGCTATCACCTCAGGGTCCTGTATGAACACGCCTGCAAGGACTTTCGGGACCGTAAAGAGCACGACCCCAAGTGCCGACATACAGAGGAGTGCGATCTTCAGAGACTCACGGCCGAACCGTTCAGCCAGCTTAAAGCGGCCTGCTCCGACACTCTGTGCCACCATCGCCGCTCCCGCCACGCCTATCCCGAACCCGGGCATGAACGAGATCGATTCGCAATTGAGAGCGATCGTGTGTGCGGCCACAGCGGTGGTTCCGAGAGTTGCCACCAGGCGCGCGAACGCCAGCTGTGCTCCTCTCATCAACCCTATCTCAACCGCCGCAGGGACTCCGATGTTAAGAATGCGGCGGATCAGGGGAACATCGACCGCAACGTCCCGCACCCTTCCCAGAGTAAGCTTCAGACGTCTAGATATCAACAGCGAGAACATGGCCGCGGCCCCGGCAACTCGGGAGATCGACGTAGCGAGGGCTGCACCTGCCACCCCCATCTCGGGGAAGCCGAACTTCCCGTAGATCAGGAGGTAGTTGAGGATTACGTTCACCATATTCACGCCGCTATTGATACACATCGGAGTCCGGGTATCGCCTGCACCCCTCAAACATCCGCTGAGCAGTTCCATGCAGAACAGCGGCACAGATGCCCAAGAGATTATGCGCAGGTAAGTGGCACCATACTCTCGCGCCTCGTCCTCGGCACCCATGAGGCGCAGAGCGTAGTCAGGGAACAGCACGCCGACAAGCATCACAGTTATCGCCAGCAAGCCTCCACAGATCAGCGACTGCACGACGACTCTATCCGCTGCCTGATGGTCGCCTGCGCCTATGCTCCGGGCCACGAGAGCGGTGGACCCGGTTCCGATCGCAGTAAAGAGCGTCAGTACAAACATGTAGACGTTGTTCGCGAGACTCACGCCCGCTAGAGCCGCTCTGCCATAGGGCAGCCTGCCAACCATTGCTGTGTCGGCAAACCCAACCATAGTCTGGAGGAACATCTCTAGCACTACGGGAGCTGAAAGGACCAGGACGGTCCGTGTGATGTCAAGACTGGAAATCGAGTCCTCGTCTTTCATTAGTTGCTGTACCAAGACATCGTTAGCCATGGCTGAGTGCCTTCTATCGACTTGATTTCTTGTTTCCGCACGCAGGCAGCTGGTCCGGCCGCGAGATGGCCACGCGACGGCTTTGCTATGACCGCCCTAAGGCCTAGGGACACCCAATGGCCTGGCGACTGCCGCACCACGGCGGCCCGATGGCCAGGCTACAGCCCTCAATCGCCCGGCGCGAGCTGAATTGCCCAGCGCAAGCTCAACCGCCCAGCGCGAGCTCAATCGCCCAGCGCAAGCAAGTCGTCGACTGACAAGTGCGCAATGCTCTTCACGATCAGGTCCGCCCCTGCAAGGCGTTCACCAGAGCCCACCGCAACGCACCACATCCCCGCTGCCTTGGCGGCCGCAACGCCCGCGGCAGCATCCTCCACAGCAACGGCTTCGAACGGCCTGACGCCTAGGAGGTCAAGAGCCTTCGAGTAGACTTCCGGATCGGGCTTGCTCTTTGCTATCTGGTTCCCATCGACGACGACATCAAAGAGGGGCCTGAGAGAGAGTCTTTCCAGTATGAGCGAAGCGTTCTTGCTGGCTGAGGCGACTCCCAGTTTTCGTCCTCGGGCCTTGATCTGTCTGAGCAGCTGCTCTGCTCCGGGCAGCATGTCTCGGACAGTCATGCGCTCGACGAACTCCTGGTAGTACTGCTGCTTTCGTTGCAGGATCGAGGCCTTCTCTTCGTCGGAGAACTGCCGCTTCTGTGATCCGAGGATCACATCGAGTGAAGCTTGCCTGGTCAACCCCTTCAGCTGTTCATGGATTTCAGGGCCGAACTCGAGCCCTTTCTCTGCTGCAGCCTGTTGCCAGGAGAGCAGGTGATAGCCGGTCGAGTCGGTAATGACCCCATCTAGATCAAAGACCACTGCTCTTACCACGTGACACCTACTCCGGACTCACCGGGACCCTGCATTGGGGACCAGAGCGTACTCTGCCGATCAAAGCAGTAACCTAATAGGTATTACACGCTTCAGAGAAAAGTCCTTCTAGCTTGATTTCGAGCGCGAGGCGCGGCGACCCGCCGGCCGTCATCCCTCAGGTCGACCAGTTCTCAGAGCCCTCGCCTTGGAGTCAAGCGCGTTCTCTCGCTTCCCGAGAGCACAACGTACCTGATCCCCAGCTCGATGAGGAACACGAGGAGTGAGAGCAGCACAGGCACCCGCCACATCTCTCTTAGCAGTGAGGTGTCGAACACGCCGCGGCGGGTCACGTCGTTGACGTCCGCGTAGATCTTCCCACCCGTGCGATCGGCGAGGACAGCTGCGAGGTTCACGTTGGTTCGGGACTGGCTGAATTCAGAGTCGTAGGCTCTGGACAGGAACGACGTCTGACCGCTGACCGGCACCCCGCGCTCTATCAGCTGTGTCTGGAGGATATGCCCACCGGATTGCTGCAGCGTAAACGCGGCTTCGTACCTGCCGGGAGCGGTCTGGGCCAGTTCGCTCTGCTGGCGGCTGCCATCGGGAGACAGCACAATCGACCTGAGCTGCAGTCCGTTCACGAATCCTCCTCTCTCGTCGATCGCATCAACCACCACGGTCAACCGGTCGCCTGAGGTGTTCGTCACTACCTCGTATGGGAAGTCGGTCAGGCTTGTTCTGGCCCATCTGACCAGCTGCCTCCAGAACACAGCCGCGCCGTCCCACGAAGCCCAGTTCTTGCTCCACAGGCCTCCTATGTCCGAAGTGAAGGCTGCGGACTTGCCCGACCCGAATCGAGCCGTAGCAAGCAGGGGATCGCCCAGGTACTTGCCGCCAAGGAGGAAGTCCGCGAAAGGCTTGGCCGTCGTTGCGATATATCCGTCGAGTTCCGGTGCAGTCGTCCAATCGATTGTATCGATGATTGGGGACGCGACGACGGGAACCGGGCGGAAGCTCTCCTCAACGACAGCGCTCCTCGCGACCGACATCGTGTCCTTGAGCACAATCGACGGTATGTCGAACGGGTCATCCGTGAAGTAGTAGGCCCCTCCGGTCTGATAGGCTAGCTCGGAAAGGAGTGCGGTGTTCGCATCTCGGCCTACTGCAACAGTCGAGACAGTCACGCCGTACTCAATGGCTTTCGCGATGATGTCGTCAATCGTCCCCATAGTCTGTCCGTCTGAAAGAACGATGACATGTCTGACGTCCCGCTGAGAGTACTTTATGGCTTCGAGCGCTCGCAGCGCGGCGGAAGGCAGGTCTGTCCCACCGCTGGCCTGGATCGCCCTTATCAGCTCCTCCTTGGGCTGGCGGTCTCCCAGCCGGTCAAGAGGCACCGCCCAACTGGAGTTCCTGTCGAATGCCAGGAGACCGAACTCATCTTCCGGATGCAGCAGCCCCATGGCTTCGATCGCAGCCTCCTTGGCGATGTCGAGCTTCGATCTTCCCAGGCCCGTCCCCATGCTGCCGGAACGGTCCAGGACGATGGCCAAAGCTATTCTCCTGCTCAACTCTTGCCGCCGGACATCCGATGTCACCGGAAGCACTTCCTCCAAGAAGGTGTTCTTGTACGCACCCATGCCGAAGCTCTGCGAGCCGCCGGTGACTATCAGGCCTCCGCCGAGGTCTTCCACGTATGTCCGAATCGCCTTCATGAAGTCGAGGCCTAGCTCATATGCTGACACGTCGTTGATGAACACGACATCGTACTCTGCAAGGTCAAAGGGTGAATCAGGCAGGTTGTAGTGCGAGACCCGGTCCACCGAAAAGCCAGCCTCGGCGAGCATCCGGGCAACGTAGTCGTCCCGCCCGACAGATCCGGAATGCACGAACAGGACAGAGAGGTCCTTCCTCACCAGAGTGAACGATTCACCCGTGTTGTTTTCCCTGAGCCTGTCTCCCTCTGACATCACCTCGACCTTGTAGGAAACCAATCCGTCTTCGAGCCCCACGTCGTAGTAGTCGTATCTGCTCAACCCTGGCGGCAGCACTACCTGCTCTTCGTCGATGATGGCCCCGTCCCTGTACAGCCTGATCAATGCAGGGGTTTCGATCTGAGACTCGATGATCGCACTGACTGCATAGGTCTCCAGCTTCGAGACGTATTCAGGAGCGTCCAACCGCTTGACAAGGATTTCGTTTCGATCCGAGTATATCGGGATGGTGTACACCTCTATCCCGAGCTCTTTGAGTCTGCCTATAGAAGCCTCCACTGACCCCATGGTCTCGTTGAAGTCCGAGAAGACCACAAGCCGGTTGGCTCCATCCGACGGCATGATGTTGGCTGCCAGGTCTATTGCAGATGCGAGCGCGGTTCCTTCTCGTCTCGTAACACCTGAGAACCCGGTTGTCAGGTCTCTCTCGGAATTCGCACCCAACGGATACCTGAGCATTACCGTACTGTCAAAGGTGAGCAACCCAATCCTGTCATCGCCGCGCAACAGCTTCTGCGTCTCAGAAATGTACCTGACGATGAGCCGATCGCTCTCAGTGTCCACGCTGAGCGACCGGTCTATCACGAACATCAGATTGAGCCGGTCAGACGTCATCGGCACAGCAGGTCCCGCGAGCGCGAGCATGAGCAGCGATACGGCTATGCCGCGCAATACTCCAGTCGCGATCAGCCTCTTCTTGTTGATGTTCGCGAGCGATCTCCTGCTCAGAAAAGCGAGCAGGAGCAAGGCAGCAGGTATGAAGAGAAGCATCATCGGTCTCTGGAGTATCACTTGCCTGCCGGTTGCCCGGCACTCACCTCCGCGAAGCTCATGCCTACAAGTGCCATCTCCTGTGATAGAGGGCCCACTCGAGAACCGAGAGCAGCACGATCAGGGCTATGAGCAGAGGTCTGTAGTCGACTCGCTGAAGCACTTCGAGTTCATCAGCAAAAGACGATGCTAAATAGGATGCTGAAGTCGCTGCCGGAGTCGATGTCGAAGACGAAGGCGGCGCCGAAGTCGCCCGGGTCGCCTGCTCCTGCCCAGGCTCCTGCCCAAGCCCCTGCCCAGACGCCTGCCCAAGCCCCTGCCCAGACGCCTGCCCAAGCCCCTGCCCAGACG
>JAAYAB010000009.1 GCA_012719595.1 Bacillota bacterium | reverse complement strand
TGGGGCAAGGCTACCTGGGCCGGACCCCGGTGCCCAACCAACTAGTCATCTTCGCAGTGCTGGCAGTAGTCTTCGGGATACTTCTGCATCGCACGACGTTCGGGCGGTTCATCTACGCCATGGGAGACAACGAGGCTACCTGCAGATACTCGGGAGTTCCCGTCGATCGCATCAAGGTCATCCTGTTCACGCTCTCAGGCCTCATGTCCTCGTTTGCGGCGGTTCTCCTCACCTCCAGGATCTACAGCACTCGCCCAAACATAGCCCAGGGCTTTGAGCTGGAGGTCGTCACTGCTGTTGTCCTCGGAGGAGTCACCATCACCGGCGGCTCCGGCAATATGCTCGGTGTCGTTCTGTCGCTCTTCCTGATCGGCTTTGCGCGGTTCGGTATGAGCCTTCTCAACATACCCGGCCAGGTCATGACGGTCGTGATCGGAGCGCTGCTGATCGTAGCCATACTTCTGCCGCGCATGTTGAGCCAGATAGCGGATAGGGCCGAGGGGCAGTCAGTCTGAGTGTTGCACATTCGGGAGTCTGTGGTATCATGAGGATAACTTTACCTCAGATGGACTCGCCGGGAGATGATGCGGTCTGAAACCACGAGTAGTGGTCTATGACTTCGACTACACCCTCGTAGACTCGTCAAAGGGAGTCATCGCGTCCATGAACTACGCCCTCGAGCGGCTTGGCATGGACGTCCCGTCTCCTGACACAATCAAGGGGACGATTGGGCTGCCGCTGGCACAGGCGCTGGACTCGGTCGCGTCTAGAGCAGTTGAGGAACACGAATATGCAGCCTTCCTGAGGCACTTCATAGCTCGAGCAGATGAGGTCATGGCGCCCCTGACTCACCTCTATCCAGGAGTGATTGAGCTCGTGAGGACACTTCATGAGCATGGGATCAGGCAGGGGATCGTCTCAAACAAGCTCCGCCGCCGCATTCTGGAGATCCTGCGGAGAGAGTCTATTGATAGCTTCTTCGAGGTGATCGTCGGAGCCGAGGACGCACCCAGTCACAAGCCAGACCCAGGGGCACTATTGATGGCATTGGAGCGTCTTGAATGCCCACCCGAACGTGCTGTTTATATCGGCGATCATGTAGTCGATGGGCAAGCGGCCGCCGCTGCAGGAGTGCCGTTCATCAGCGTCTTGACCGGGACGACTACCGCTGAGCAGCTTCACGAGTACTGGCCGGTAGCAGTAGTGAGATGCGTGACCGAGCTGCTGGCGGTACTTGGGATCGAGGAGTCAGATGCCGGGAAGGCCGCTGTGGGTTGATTGACGTCCTGCCAGGCGGTGACAGGGATCAACTGCTGCCTCGGCAGGCCAGTCGCAGGGCCCGATGGCTGGCTCAACCGGGTGGTCGCGGGGCTCGGTTGTTGGCTGGGCCGGACGGTCACGGCGCTCAGTCGCTCGCCGCCGACCGTCCTTCCGTCGGTATCGATGAGAACGAGTCGTACTCGATCGTCGACTTGGACTGAGCATCGATTCTAGCTTGGTTGATCGATTCGAGGTCCGTAAGCGCCTCTGATGCCACGTCCGGATCGAGCGCTTGCCCATCCGCCATCTTGCGGATCACTCTGGCTGCCTGCTCAGGCGACATTCCCTTCCGATACGGACGGTCCTCAGTCAACGCAGTAAAGACATCAGCGACGGCCATGACCCTAGACCCTATGGGGAGTTCCTTGCGGGACAGCTTGAACGGATAGCCCGTGCCGTCTATCCTCTCGTGATGAAACGCTGCCCATTCGGCGATTGTGCTGAGCTCGGGGATGGACTCCAGGGTCCGATACGTGTAGAACGTGTGGCTCTTCATCACGTTCATTTCCTCAGGACTGAGCCTTCCCGGCTTCTCTAGCAGTTCGGTGGGTATTGCCAGTTTGCCGAGATCATGCAGGTATCCGGCGACTTCCATATGGAGGCACTCGCGTCTGGAGAAGCCGATTCGACTTGCGAGTGACTCTGCTACTGCTGCAACCCCCGCTGAGTGCGTTGCCGTGAAGCGGCTCCTGAAGTCGATCGTTCGCCTGAATAGATCCGCGAGGCTGAGGAGCATGTCGAAATCGAGCTCTACGTCTGCTTTGTGCATGCGTTTGTGCAGTACAGACCCGACGCTCGGGGACGAGAGATCCAGCCAGAAGTACTCACGGTTCGCCAGTTTTTCGAACACGTCCACGAGTTCGGGCATGAACATAGCTCCAGACTCGCGAGCTATCCGATCCCGTATCGAACCTGACTGAGAGAGGACGTCTCTCGTGCGATCGATAAGCACAGCGATGCGGTCAGAGATGTGAACGATGTAGCTGCCCAACGGAACATTACCGCCGGCAGCCTCAACTACCTCCGAATCCAGTCGCTCATCCCACCGCACGTGATGAAGGCGGATGATATCTGCAGCTTCCGCTAGGGGCGCGAATGTCCTGAGCAGTGAGTACCCGTGCTCAGCGTGAGCGTGTGGCTGCACCACCTCGAACTCCATGGCGCTCACTCTCTCGCGAACGGAGAGAGCGCCCATATCGTGCAGAGCGGCCGCGAACGCGATCGTGCTCCGCTCGCTTTCGGGTAACCCCATTTCTCTGGAGATGCTCAGGGCGATGTAGGCAACCTGTCTGTGGTGCCCTGAGAATACGGGGCTAACGAGATCCATGACGTCGGAAAGCGCCATCGATAGGTCACAAAGCGAGATCTTCAGGTCGGCAATCACGGGATGTGCACCTCGGTTGGAGTGGCGTTGTTGTGGTGGCGTTTGATGTGGGACGGGACGCAGCTGGATCAACAGGGCGCAGCCCGGCCAACGGAGTTCTTGTTTCTATGAGTCGGCTGACACTCCTCCATACCTCGATGAGATTGGGAGCAGCGTATTCGACACGCAGACCAGGTGGGCGTTCCGGGCCAAGGGTGGGAGCTGCTTTATGCTGGGTGGAAAGATGAACTTATGTTTGTAGGAAGATCAAGCAGTTCGACGTATTGATTCATCGGTGGTGAAGTCAGATTGTCAATGGCCAGTTGAGGATCCCCCTATGTCCATTCTATCGTGGCCACTAACATAGATGGATATTGACACGAGCTCCTTTTTTGATAAAGTGCCGCAGGCATTGCCATTGTACAATACGTTCGCGGAAAGAGTCCTAGCCGAATATCCTGATGTTCAGATAAGGATTCAAAAGTCACAGATCTCTACCGCCGGATACACCATCTCATTGCCCAAAATCGTAGCGAAGCTGATACGGAGCTCATGAACTGGATCAGAGAAGCCTACGATTTTGCAATGAAAGAGTGATCGGCAGATTCCATCGATGTGTTCCTTCGAACAGACGGTTCTTGAGATGACCAACAGACGTCGTGAGACACACGGCATATGCGCCATAATGAAACACGTCAGATTTTCACACCTTGTTGATATGAAGCGCCTCATCTGCGTGGCGGACTGCAGCCTTCAGGGAAGGTCTTTCCTTTACCAGAAGCGCTACATAGAGTGCCTCCAATATGCACAGCTGCGCTATACGGCGAGCAAGGACGTCTCCCTCGACAGAGCGAAACTCCATTGGATCCGCAAATGCGGCTGTCAGCAGCACGATGTCACAGATCTTGGCGAGAGGGGAGAGAGGGAAGTTCGTGATCCCTATTGTGGTGGCACCCATCTCCCTGGTGCGCTTAATTGCATGAATAACGCTCGCTGTTCGTCCTGAGTATGATATGCCGATCCCTACGTCTCCGGGCTCTAGGTGTGATGCCGTTATGAGCGCCAGGTCAGGATCTGAAAAGAAGCTGGACTGCCAGCCTATCCGCTGGAGTTTGTAGTGTCCGGTAAGCGCGACCGCCGATGCATCGCCAAGTGCGTAGAAGGCAATCCTCTTCGCTTTGGACAATGCCTTGATGGCCTTCTCAAACTGGCCGATGTCCACAACATTCAGTGTATCTTGCAGGGTCTTCACTGACGAGAGGGTGACCTTGGCAAGCAGATCAGCGTAGGTATCCTCTGGAGAAATGTTAGGATACAGGCTCGTCTCCTCCATGGGCGGAGCAGATCGCATCTCGGCTTTGAGCTCACGGTACCCCTTGTAGCCGATCCTCTTGGCCAGTCTGACAAACGTGGCCTCACTGACGTTAGAAGCGTCAGCTATCTCCGTGATGGTCATCCGAGTTGACGCAGCAGGGTCTTGAAGCAGCAGGTCGGCTGCCCTTTTCTCTGCCGACTTCAGTGAGTTGTACACTGCCTTCAGCCTGACCAGCCAGTTTGGGTTGCTGTTCCCACTCCTATCGACTTCAGACATCGAGATCCCTCCAGGCCGCTAAACACGGCTTCGATCCCAGCCGGAGCTTTCATGCTGCTCACTCGGCTGATGGTCGCACGTCGACGACAACCGATCAACGCTAGATCTGAGCCGTAATCGCTCGCGATTCGTCATAGAGCTTTCTGTAGATGGAGTATTTCTCGTTATACATGTCCAGAACGTGCTGTGTGGGCTCGTGAGTTCTCTCGTACTGAACACACTCAGAGACTGCTTGGCGCAGTTCGCTATAGTACCCGGAGCCAACTGCGGCCAACATGGCTGCACCGAAACAGGCGGCTTCTTTGTTCTTGAGAGTCTTGATGGGCCTGCCGGTGATATTCGCTTTCAATTTCAGCCATTCCTCTGACCTGGAGCCTCCTCCTACAGCCACAATCTCATCGATCTCGATCTTAGCACGACTCAGATAGTCCAGATTGAGACGCAGTTCGAAGGTGAGACCTTCCAGTATGGCTTTCGCCAACTCGCCTTTGGTGGTCTCAAGCGAGAGGCCTAGTACGGATCCCCTCGCATTCAGGTCACAGGTAGGCGTTCCGGTTCCATTTAGGTGAGGGAAGAAGAAGAGCTTCGTTGGGGTTTTCGGCATCTGTGACACAATGAGGTCATATGCACTGATGTTTAGCTCGCTTGCCCTCTTCTTTTCTACTTCGCAGAATTCGTCCCTATACCACTGGAGCACGATTCCCCCTGTGTGATTGAGTGCAAAGGTGAAGTACAGGTCGGAATCCACGTAGATGTAGCATGGGTAGAACCAGCGGTACATCTCCTCGCCAAGTCTTGGCTCCGCAAACGCGGTGGAGAGCACCTCAGCTGTGCCGGTGGAATCCACTCCGATTCGCTCGCCTATTACGCCGGCACCCAAAGCAGCGCAGGTCTGGTCGTGACCTCCTGTCACCAATGCCACGTCTGACGCGATATGGAACTCGTCGCGCAGGCTGTCCAGAAGCTTCCCTACGACCTGACCTGAGGGAACAGCAGATGAGAGCAGGTCTTTGGATATGTCGAGTTTGCCCAGGATCTGATCGGACCATGACCTATTCGCCAGATCAAAGGCCATGGTCCTGGATGCCATGGTGTAGTCGATCACTGGGTCGGCTCCCAGCTTGGCCAGGATGTAATCAGCATAGGTCATGAACTTCCAAGCTGCTTCATATATCTCAGGCTCTTGTTCCTTTATCCATAGGATTTTGGTCAGCGAATTGAGGGGGTGAGGGGGCATGCCCGTAACCCGAAACAGGTTTTCTCCGCCGAAGACCTCTGCACATCGGTCAGACTGAGGCTTCGAGCGATAGTCCATGCCCAGGATGAACGGCCTGAGAGGGTTCAGGCGTCTGTCCACAGCCACTACTGCGTCGCCCTGAACGGAAAGGCTTATTGCGTCGACTTCGGTGACGCCAGAAGCAGAGACAGCGTTCTTGATCACTTCTTTGACGGTCTGCCAAACCTCTAGGGCATCCTGTTCCGCCCACCCGGTCTTGGGGTGAGATATGGAGTATTCCTGTGATGCCTGCCCGACTGGACGTCCCTCTTCGTTTATCACCACTGCCTTGCAGTTCGTGGTTCCTACGTCAAGCCCAATGAACGTGCCCAGATCCCTCCTCTAGCACTATGGCATCCGCATTATGACATGAGCGTGTCTTGGATCCTGCGCAGCTGCAGCAGTACTGATTCAGGTAGGTCAACCATATCATAGGTGATTACTTGATCGATCGCAACATCCGTCTTGAGCTTGGCACCCTTCGCCAGACCTAAAGGAAGGAACCGTTCTTTCTTCGCGGTTTCGTGCAGGTCTATACTGCCGCGGTAGCAGTACCCGCCTATGCCATCGAGCACCGTACCGGCTTTGAGATCTGTCTTTGCCACAGCTATACATTCCGAAGTGAGTCGCTTCCTCGGTTTCATGGTGGGCTCCCCATATATCACGGCCTGCGCTGCCGTGAGTGGAGTCTCGATGCTGCAGAGATGGTAAGGGCGATAGAGCAAGTAGTTCGGGCCATTGCCCATGTCTCGTTGGACAAGCCCCTCGATGATTCTTCGGTTATCTGTGGTTACTATCACGAATACTCCCGGGTGTATGTCGCCTATAGCGTAGTCGACAACGCCGGTCCTCCCCAGGATGCCTCCCTGGCTCCTCGGGCAAAAGACCTTGGTCAGATCTTCGACCACACATTTTGGACCGTGCATGCCTCTGACTTCGGGCACGAGACCTGTAGCGTTTGACACTGCCGCCATCTCGACCATGGTCTTCGAACCATCGACAAACTCCACCAGCATCTGAGGATTCATGTTCCTGGCGCGAGCTCGTTCCTGCCACTGATCTGGAGTAGCGTAGCTGTCGAGCGGGTTGTTCTTGCCCTTTCCAGCGGCTACTATCTCAAACCCCAGGGCCTTTGCGAATCTGTAGATTTCCATTATCGATCCTGGCTCGTCACCGGCCGAGAGAGAGTATACAACGCCTGCATTGTCGGCGAGCTGGCGTAGAATAGGCCCAATGGTGACGTCGCATTCGACGTTCATCATTACAATGTGCTTCTTGTTGTTGATTGCGTCGAGCGAGATTCTTGCGCCCATCTCTGGAGACCCTGTAGCATCTATTACGACCTGAATATTCTCACAACGAGTGGCGACTCTGTAGTTGGTGCTGGCGACTTTTTTGCCAGCTCTAAGCGCTTTGTCTGCTTCGCTGACGTCATCAGTACAAATGATATCTACGTCTCCGCCCGACAGCTGAAACCCTTCTGCTACTCTATCTGTAGTGAGATCAACGGCCACAGCGATCTCGATGCCGCGCATGCCGACCACTTGGGCAATGATGTCCTTGCCCATCTGTCCAACACCGACTAGACCGATCTGTATTGGAGTTCCGGCCGACTCGAGCTCTTCCAGCTTCTCATCTATTGCATACACGTCCAACCGCTCCCTGTCTGTCCGAGTTCAGCTGGCACAGGGTTACCTCCAAGGATCCACCACTACCTTCATCGCATCACCCTGCTGTGCCATACGGATGCCTTCCTCAATCTCTGTCAGTGACACTACCCTGGTGACGTATTTGGACGCACTGATCTTTTTGCTCCTGATCAGGTCGAGCGCCAGGCGATGGTGCCGCGCCTGGTATGAGAAGGCTCCAACAACCCTGATCTCTTCATAGTGGATCTTGTTGCCATTGAGAGTTGTCATTGGATCAGTCCTGGGTAACCCACCGAAGAGAACAACCGTTCCTCGTTTTCTGACGATTTCAACACCCTGTCGCTGAGTGTCGGCTACGGGTGTCGCTACGATGCAATGATCAACACCTAGGCCTTTTGTGGCATTCAAGATCTCTCTCACTGGATCTTGACTTCCTGCATCGACCAGGAGATCGGGGTGAAACTCCTCTGCAAAATCTAGCCGATGAAGGCCAGACATGAAGACTCGGGATGCACCTCTGGCTCTAGCTACTTCAATGTGAAGGCAGCCTATGGGGCCATCACCGATGATAGCCACAGTATCGCCTAAGCTCACATTGATGTTCTCCTGACAGGCCAAAACAGATGATGCCGGTTCTGACATTGTGGCATCAACAAAACTGAGTTCATCAGGCATGTGATGAACCATTCCATGCTTCAGCATGTAGCCGTCAACGCTGAGAAACTGGGCAAATCCACCGGGCCAATGAGTTCCGATCATCCTGTGATTGTCACACAGATTGACCCATCCCTTTTTGCAGTAGAAGCATTCACCACAGCAGACGTCAGGAGCTATGGCTACCTTGTCGCCTCGCTTGAAGCCCTCTGCTTGCGGGCCAACATCCTCGACAGTTCCGGCTATCTCATGTCCCATGACCTGTTCTGATATGTCACCGCGAAGCCCTGACTCGAAGCTTCTGATGTCAGACCCGCAGATACCACAGGCCATGACCCTAACCAAAATGCCGTCTATCGGGGTCGTTGGTGTATCGATCTCTCTCAGCTCAAGCTGTCTGGGTCCCACGAGTACCGAAGCTCTCATGAAACTAACCCGTTCCTTCTTCTCATTTTCCCAGCAGTCTCTCACCGACAGCGCCTGATGGATGGATGACTGCGAAGTCCTCCTTGGTGTAGCCTGTATATGTGATCAGCGTTGATGCTACTGCGTCAAAGACCGCTGTCACAGCCATGGTGCTGGCTGTGGCGAGCATGTTGAAGGGACACGCCTCTCTGTCAACCCTTACTTCAACCAGAATATCGGAGGATCGAGCCAGGACTGAGTCTCTGTTCTCGGTAACGCCAATGATCCTCGCCTTCTTTCCTTTGACGCTCGGGATCATTTGAACTACATCAGGAGTGCCGCCACCCTTTGACAGCACTATCACCATATCGCCTTCTCGAAGAACACCGAGCGCTCCATGGACCGCATCGGATGGCACTATGAATGACGTCGGTATTCCGACGCAGGAGAGGGTGTGAGCGATCTTCCTGGCAGCTGCGGCCGACGTGCCTGAGCCTGTGGTGAAAAGCCGATTTGAGCCTAGCGAAGCAAATGTCTTCACGAGGGTGACCAATACTCGCCTGTCCATGCTGTCCGCAAGACTCGCTATCGCTCGGGACTCTAGTTCCCAAACAGATTCGATCGACTTGATGATCTCTTCGTCGGTCAATTCCGTCACCTTGCCTTCCGTCTCTGTATTATAACACTGGATGTGTCAGAATGGAAGATAAACTTTCGTATATGCTATGAAAGTGTGAAAAACAGATTCTTGATCTCCTCGCGGCTGTTACTGAGCTGCCATGCCAAGATCAGCTGCGTTTTCGTAGCACGGATATGCCGTTGAGAGAAGCTGACCGGTGCAATAAAGGCGCCATGCCGACTCCTCCGCTAGCGTTTTTGCTGTCGCTAGATGAAAGAAATCAGGCGGCGTTCAGCTTTTCCACCCACTGGGCAGTCAGGCTTCAGCTTGGCACAACCCTCACTGGTACTCCCGCTGGGGCGTTCATGACGATGCATCCGTCTGCGATAACACACTCCAGGGCCTGACCCTCACCCTCAGCGGTCAGCGTAGTTGCCTGGACCATCATGCCATCGTGCCATCCTTCTGGAGCCGGGTAGCAGAAACGCCCGCCCCTCAGCGAATATGCGAGGTAGCTTCCCTCTCTGAATCCGGGTGCGAATGTAGTCCAGTTCCGTCCAACGATTCTGCCGTCGACGACTATCGTGTATTCCTCGTTGGCCATGTCGATGTCAATGTGGGTGTCGCCGCAATAGCTGACATGCACCACAGAGCCCTCCTCCGTGTAGTCTTTCATGTCTCGACGATAGAGGAGTCCCAGCGGCAGTGTCACTATGTAGAACGCGGCAAGCTGCTTCGCGATGTCATCAGAGCCTTCGTCCCAGTTGGCCAATGCCCCGGTGGCGATACAACGGAGCATCTCAATCTCGTTCTGGCACGATGCCATGTACTGCATGGCGCCGTGGTAGATGAACTGTGTCAACGGAATCGGCCTATCCCCTGGAATGAGCGACTGATCCGAGTGCCCGCTGCCCCTCGTGTGGTATGCAAAGCCGACCTTCCCCACGAACGCATGGCAAAGGACTTCGCTGGTGATGTCGATTCCATACTTGTTGAACTCATTGACAATGGCATGTTTGCACTGGAGGGCGGAGTCGGAATCGACGAGCCATGCCGGATCGAAGTCGGGCCTCCGCGCCTCGGATGTCAGGACGTCCAAGTGATAGGATGTATGAATCCTGTACATCTCCACGGTCTTCTTGACTCTGTCCTTCATGCGTCCGGACTTCACGTATTTCGCCGGACTGATGATGTAGCTTAGGCCGGAAGTCCATATCCAGCCCTTGAGCATTTGGCCCCTTTCATCCATGGCGATGATGTCAGGATCGAAGTAGGGGCCCTTGTAGGCGTCATCGTAGTTGTCGTGCATGCTGAGGACTGTGTTGTACCGTCTGGCCTCTGATATGCACTCAATCAGGTCCTCATAGGTGCCGGCCAGCTGGTTCACCTCGAATACAAAGGGATATCCTGTGTCGTGCCCCTCGCACTGAAACCCCACCATATACACCACCTGTGGCACGCCGTCGGTCAGATTGTGCACTTTGCGGATCATATCCAAAACTGACCTAAAGGTTCGGCCGCCACTTCGGTTAGCCTGGCGCCGCCTGTCGAGCGCAGGACCTGTGGGCAGCATATACTTGCGGACCAAGGCTCTCTTGTAGATGTCTGGCGTTAGGCCATGGACGCCCACACGTAGAGCACGCGCTGCAGCCTGCCAGGAAGGTGGTCCAAACGAGTCGTCTAGCAGCTGTACGGTCACGGATTTGGGACCTCGAACCGGGACAGACTCCAGGCAGCCATAGGCTCTGAGCCTGGCGATGAGGCCGATGCCGACGACGGCCATCTTGGTATCCGCAGTCTGCTGAATGCTCTGGTAGAGTTTGCTGTCAAGGTTTGTGCACTCGACGACGGCAGTTCCCTGGGGGGTGAATACCGCCGCGGCGTTTCTCACGTCGTATACATGCTCCACCCCCATGGGGGGTGACTTCGCAACCGGTATGAGCCGGCCTCCCATGAAGAAGTCCACCATGCAGGCATCGGAGCCGCTAGCCGATGCCAAGGCAGGCAGTCTCACTTCGATGAGTTCATAGCCGTCTTCCTCACTGATCTGATCCAGAGTGATTTCCAGCTTCCTGTCGTGGACGGCGAAATGCAGTGTCCACTCAGCCATCTTCTCGCCAGAGCAATGGGCTACTCCTGTATATGAAGCGCGGTTACCCGTCAACGCAGTCCTGCTATACTCGACACAGACATCCTGCTGGCAACTGTAGATCAGCCTGTCAGACTTCCTGTCCCTGAATCGAACCTCAGGAAGTGTCATGTCTGGACGTACCGTCATCCATGGTGGTCCAGTCTCATCGTGATTCCTGTGGCCACTTTCGCTCATTCCAAACACCATCGGCCGCATGGAGCTCAACCTCACAGCGATGCCGTCGCTGATAGTGATGGGGGAGTCGTCGATGCGCGAGTCATCAGCCGGGTCAGCTCTGCGGTTGTTGACAGGGGCAGGTCTGTTGAACTCTACGGTCCACGGCCTTCTCGTCCGCTCGAGTGCAGGCCTGCCTGATCCCCATCCAGACTCGATGTCACCGATCAGGATACGGCGGGTCGGGACTCCGTCCTTGCCGATGAGCGTGAAGGGAACTCTCTCATCATCGCACAGGCCCAGGTAGAGATGGTATGTGCCGCCCCAGATGCCGGGGTTGCGCCAGCGACCTGTAGTCGCCCAGATATCTCCCGGCTGCCACTGGTGCATAGGCGGATACGGATCCCAGGTGATGCGGTGGGTCTTCTGCTGGTGTTCCATGATCCTCTGATATCCAAACTCGAGATCCAGGAAGCATATACCCCGTGTAGTGGCAGGTTTCTGACCCGCATTCTGCCACCACGCAGTCACTAGAAGCTCATCGCCACTCATCATCAGGTCGGTGGATACTTCGACTCTCAGCAGGGCGGGAACGAAGCCCTGGCGCACCTCGGCTCCCTTACGGGGGTCAGTCTCGTCTATGTACATGCCGTGGTCCCTCCACTTGGATCAACACAGTATCCCATGGCCTGTGCTCGCCGTCATCCACTGACAGCTTCAGCACGTACCATCCAGGATGGGAGAAAGCAGCTGTCGTGGTGAGTGCTGAATCGTCTTCGAAGGTGACATCTCCGACTCCGATGAACTTCTCCCAACGCACCTCAAGGTGTTCATCGTCATCGACCACAGCACCAGCCAGTTCTACTTTGTCTGGATATGTGACGACCTGATCGGCACCGGCATCGACTGCGGGCATTCTGTTCGCAGTCTCATTTGAAATGATCCTTTCCTGACCTGGATCAGGGCAGTCGAGGCTGACGTTCCCCGTTGCGATGAAGTCTCCGGCCCTTCCGGGCTTCATGACTATTCCCAGACCTTCGAAGTAGTTGTCTACAAAGGCAACTGACTTCATCGACCCATAGGTATCATAGGAGATGCCGGTAGGTTTGGCTGAGAGTCGTGGATCCACATCCTCTGATTGCACCGCCCTGCAGACTATCCGGTTTCGTTTTACCACAACGTCGGCGAAAGAGGGAGCGTAGGTGTTGCCGCGTGAGAAATAAACGCCATAGAAGCTGAAGCCACTCGGCATCGAGTCTGACCGCAGCAAGATGTAGTTGTCCGTAACGGAGTTGGCAGGCGTCTCCGCATTCTGCTGGAGCTTGATGCCAGAGTACAGGCGGACGGCATCTCCCTCCCAGTGCCCCGCGTCTCGAACAATCATGTTTCCTGTGATCTCGATGCCTGGGTTATGGTCTCGGTTGATGAATATGCCGTCTTTCTGAGCATTCTCAATGAAGTTCCCCTCTATCTTCATGTGCATCAGGTCAGTCACGTGAGTCTTCCAGATCCCCCACTCAGACTGGTTTCTCATGAAGTTGTTTCTGATGATCGGCCCACCAATGATCGGCGAATCTCGATCAAGACTATAGCCGGTGCTCACCTGACACCCGTGCTGGAAGTCTATCATGATGTTGTTCTCTACTGTCACCTGTCCCATGACTTCTACTGCTGCTCCCCAGTTTCCGTCAGCGTATGCCTTTCGTGTCCGGCCACCGACGAGGATGTTGTTCTTGATGAGCGCATTGTGGGTGTATGGAGCGGCAAAGGAAATGGCGTAACACCCCTCAGGGTCCAGCTCATAGCGGATATCATTGCCCTCCAAGATGTTTCCGGTAGCATTGTCTTGGATCTCTATGCCTATTCGGCTGTAGTAGTAGATCTTGTTCCGTATGTACTTGTTGCCCGTGGAGTTGCCTACAGTGTGGATCGGCTCATGGGTTCGTTCGAAGAAGTTGCCTATCCACTCTGAGTCTTTGATGTCCCAGCACATGAATATCTCACCGCTATCGTGGAAGTAGTTGTTCAGGAAGTAGCAGTGATGCACGTTCTCGTTTATCATGACGGCATGGCTGTATGGCCAAGTGCCTCGGACTTCCTCCATCTCACAGTTCTGAATAGTGATATAGCTGGAACCGCCATATATGCGCAGTCCTTTACCCATGAACTTCAGATTGTCGATGACGATGTTGGTCTGTCCGTTTATGCAGAGGGCCCGCTTGTTGTCGACTGTCACTTTCAGCACGGCACCGTCTTCGCCCAGGAGGTTCACGCCAGATTTCAGGCCTATTCCATCGCTGACCGTACCTTGGTTCACGATGTACGTGCCTGCGGGAAAGTAGACAGTGTCTCCGGCTGCGGCGGCATTGATGGCACTCTGTATCGACGCGGTGTCGTCGAGTTCATCACTGCCGTCGGCCCCGTACGATGTCACATCGATTACACGCATAGGTAGAGCCTCCTCTGCCAGAGAATCGGAGCCAACTGGACAAATCAGCAGACTTGCCGTCAGCACAGACATGACCAGTCGTGGAAACCGTCTCATTTTCCTCCGCCTCCCGTTCTTAGAGCTATCAGCTCAATGCCAGTCCCGGGATTGTCGTTGCCGCTGTAGCGCTTCTCTCTCTGGTTGTTCCAGGTCTCGTGAACACCTAGGCTTTGCAGAGGCGTCCCATCTCTCTCAGGATCGTATCTGGTCGCTGACGGGGGATCGTTGGCTAGAGCAGCTTCTACCAAGTAGTTGCGGGTGTTGGCCGGCACTCCGCGCTCAGCAGCGAAGAAATCGCACAGGACAGACTCGATCGCAACAGGGTCTTGAGACATGAACATGCTGGATGTCCAGTCGCCATTGAATGGCGGCATCCAGAAGCGGCTGGGGTTCTCGTTGCTCTGCTGCATGCCTGGATACATGCCATCGACTATGTAGAGTATGGTCTTTCCTCCAAGCTCCTTGTGACCCATGAGACTGACCAGAGGATTCGCGCTCCCCATCGGCCGGGTTGTTGTGGTGACGAAGTCGTGCAGGTGGGAAGGAGACCACTGGCTGTCGGATGTGCGGAATATCGACCCGAAGTGGTTCTTGGCTGCAGCGGTTATGCCAGCCAGTGTGTGCTTTTTCATGATAGATATGTTTATCATGTACTTGGCCTCTGAGACGCACGTAGGCAGGAGATCGGGGGTGTCAATGCCTATGCCGTCATAGTAGATGGGAGTTCGCGGATCAGGTACGACCTTCTCTCGTCCATCTCCGCCCTGATTGTCTACGAATACCACTCCGGGAAACTCCGCCTTCACTCTGTCGTAGATCTTGTCAGCCACCCATCGAGAGGCGTCATACATTGTGACGTCCTCTTCGGGTATGCCGCCGTCCCTGACCAGGCTGCGGACGAAGGCCAGCACGACCTGGGGAGAGAGATCCACAGTATTGTGGATGCATGTGTGACGGTCTTGCGTGTTGAGGTTAAGCTTAACCACGACCTTCTCACCGGCTGAGTATGGCGCGGATTCGCCTTCGAGCTTTGTGTTCGCATATCTGAACAGCCGCTCCCATGAATCCCTGGCATCGCTGCCGCCAGTGAGGGCCAAGAGCGATTCGTGGAACATCCGATCCACCACGGCCTGATCTGTGTGTTCATCTTCCCACCAGTAGCCGCTCTCTCCATCCCAGGAGGTCGCGTCAGGATCGTGGCACCATACCACTCGACCGGGGTTGATCCCGACACCGACTCCAACAGGACCGACTATGCTGGCTGATTGCGTATCCGAATGCAGGCCAACCACAGCGATTCCGCCTATAACGAGAATGAGGACTGCGAATCCGAGGGCAGCTTGGTACCGCCTTTGGATCAGCAGGCGCCGCAGTCGTCTGCCGGCTGCCAAAGATCCGACCAAGCCCGAGACCCAGACGACAAAGGCTGCGGCCAGCGGAGCAGCGGCCTTCTGACAGGGGTATGTTGCCCTGCTCGGCTTCGGAATGACTCTTATCAAGAACCAAATAAGGGCCAGAAACCCGCCGACGGGAAGAAACCATCTCGAGATTCCCGAGCGCTTCATTCCCAAGTGGTTGCCAGGGTCAATGATCCGCCCGGTCTTCGGGCATATACGTTTGGCCTCTTCTAGATCGTTTGTAGTCATGCAGAGCACCTCCACGGACTGTTGGTTACACACTCATTCTACCACATTTCGGACCGGCAATTTTCATGTTGCCGAACAAAAAAAGAAAAAAATCCGCGAAGTCAGCAGGATTTCGCGACGGAGCCTAGTATTTGGGTACTATCGGTTGCTGGTGGATGCGATCTCGGCTACCAGTGAGCGGACGGAAAGGAAGGAGGCATTTACACAATGGGAGGATCTCTGAGAAGAATTGTCACCATTGGGCTGTGCGTAATTCTTGTGACGTCGATGGCCGCACTTGTCCAGGCAGAGGAGTATCCGAAATTCGACCTCGGTGGAGAAACTGTGTCGTTCGTCGTAGGTTGGGATGGATGGTATCAGTTGTTCTTTGGTCAGTTCCAGGATGGCGAAGGCAAGGCGTGGAAAGAAGAAGTCGAGAAGATGTTCAACTGCAAGATCGAGTTCAAGAATCCCAAGGCCTGGCCTGCATCTGATGAGGAGAAGCAAGCGATCCTCGCCGGTGACGAGCCTAACGATATCCTGATCTGGCATAGCTCCTTCATGAAGGGATTCGGATTCGTTGAGTTCTCCACTCCGGCTGAAGAGTTCGTTGAGGAAGGGTTCTGGCAGAGATATCCCAATATCGGCTTGGCTCAGAATCCGGAGAAGTGGGCGAAGTTCGGTAGACAGACTGTCCTATTCCCTGCTCAGCTGCTGCCGGCGGCATGCCGTGTCGTCATGTGGAACAAGACCCTCTTCGAGAGAGAGGGCCTGCCCAACCTCTATGAGCTAGTCGAGAACAACGAGTGGACATGGGACAAGATGATTGAGATCGCCAACCTGGCCACCAAGGATACGGACGGCGATGGCGAGATCGATCAGTGGGGATTCTGGATTCCTGAGGGGCAGATTCCTCCGATCGCAACCAATGGCGGACGCGCCGTGCGTGAGATCGATGGGAAGCTGGTATACACCGCCAATGAGCCAGCCTTCATCGAGGGTGTCCGCATTGCCAATGAGATCTTGAACATAGGCGAGGCCATGGCTCCCCAGGGCTTCCATGAGAATCACTCAGTTTGGAAGCAGGGCAAAATCGCCATGAGGATGGTTGAGCACGTCGAGATGCTCGACTATCCAATCGTCTTCGAAATCGAGGACGACTTCGGCGTAGTTCCTCCTCCGATGGGACCGAATGTTGACAGCATCTACTCAGATGACTACGCCATTGACGGATCTCGTATGTTCGGGCTCATCATCCCGAAGGGTGTCAAGAACCCCAGAGCGAAGATAGAAGTAGCCAATGCCCTGTTCAAGCTCACCGTGCCTTACATAGATCCTGAGACTGGTCTCGAAGATGCTTGGATGGCGTGGGCGGCTAAGTTCAACATCAGAGACGAAGAGACTCTGGAGATGATGAAGCTCGTCGACTCGAAGGTCGATGCTCATGCTTCTATGCACTACTTCGGCGTTTTGAGCGATGTCGATATGGCCAGCCCAGCTGCCGGGCTCAATGCCAAGGCACCAGTAGTTCAGGCCATGCTGGACGAGGAGTTCAACTGAGTCAATCAGTCATCGATGACACAGACCCGGTCATGATGAGACCGATTCGTCCATGACGGCGTGCAACTACTGAAAATGAGTTTGCCCTCGGCAAAGAGTAGTGATGCTCGGCTGAGGGCAACTCTGTCTTAGCAAGGTTGAGATGTCGGGTGTGGTGGTCCAGCGTTCTGTTTCCGGGGAGTTGAGATGATGAGGCACGCTACCGTTGTCCATCCTAGGATGCTTATCACCGCTGTCATCGGTCTTGTGCTGGTAGTGTTCGGCGCAATGGAAGGCCTCGCTACCGCAGACGCTTTGGACGATGTCGCCACATCAGACGCCCTCGAGGATGTGGCCACCTTTTACGAGCGGCAGATCGCGTATGACGACTACCTCGCACAGTACGCGGGAGCACCGCGCCCGAACATCAAGGTCATAGTGCCGGCAGTATCGTACACGTCCGGCGAGGGGGTCACCATCGTTGAGGAGCTTGGAGGGTTGTCCGGCAGTGTAGTTCGCACCGATGAGGGCGGATACATAGAGTGGCAGGTCAATGTGCCGGAAGCCGGACTCTACAACATCGCCCTGACTTATTACCCCCTGCCCGGGAGAGGCATTGCCATCGAGAGGGCTTTGACCATCAACGGCGACAGGCTTTTTGAGGGGACTCAATTCCTGAGCTTTCAGAGGGTCTGGGGAGACTCCGGCCCGGTCCGAAAGGATACAGCGGGAAACGATGTCCGCCCGAGACAGGTGGAGAGGCCGGAGTGGCAGACTGTCTACATCACGGACCCTGTCGGGTACGAGCTTCAGCCCTATAGCTTCTACCTGCAAGAAGGCGTCAATGTGATTCGTATAGATTCGCTGTCCGAGCCCATAGCAATATCGGAATTGCGGTTGGAGCAGGCGGAGGCGGCCAGGCCCTATAGGGTCGTTGCTCAGGAGTACATGGAACTAGGGTATAAGCCGACCACTGGAGTTCTTCAGAAGATTCAGGGAGAGAACGCCGTCCGCAGATCTGCCATCGGGATATTCGCCGAGTTCGACAAGGGGGATCCTTCTCTGGAACCATACCATCCTGCCCAGGTCAGGCTGAACTCCATCGGAGGCTTCAGATGGCAGCTGACCGGGGAGTGGGTGGAGTGGGAGTTCGAAGTGCCAGAGGATGGGCTTTACCAGATAGCTATCAAGGGCAAGCAGGACCTGGTCCGGGGTTCTTACAGCAGCCGCAAGATGATGATCGACGGCAAGGTGCCGTTCAGTGAGGCAGAGGCGATCAAGTTCTCATTCACCGATCGTTACTCCATGGTCCCTCTCACAGATGAGTACGGGAATCCCGCTCTCGTCTATCTGACCAGAGGAAAGCACGTTATGAGACTCGAGGTCACCCTCGGAGATCTGGCTCACATCCTGGAGCGGACTGAGAACGTGCTCTATCAACTGACTACCATCTACAGAACAATCATGATGGTTACGTCGGCCAACCCTGACCCTCTCCGAAGCTATCAGCTGGAGAAGAGGATCCCCGGTCTGGTAGAGTCGCTGCAGGCTGCGAGCCAGGAGCTGACTGATCTAGCTTTGGCGTTCGAGACGGTCACTGGCCAGCAGGGAGGCCACACTACCTTCCTTAGAGACTTCGCGAGACTGCTGAGGAACATGTCTGCCAGGCCGGACCTCATCCCCAGTCACTTCGCTACCTATAGAGACAGCGTTGGTTCGCTGGGCGAGTGGATGCAGAACTCCCGCAACCAACCGCTGCAGATCGACTACATCGTGGTGGCTTCGCCGGACCAGAAACTGCCGAGCGCATCGCCGACCTTCTGGCAGCTGGTGAGGCATGAGCTCAGCGCTCTAGCCGCATCGTTTACCCATGACTATACCGGAGTGCACGACATCAGCACTAGTGCTGACGGCGGTTCAGGTGAACAGGAGACATCTGATGAGGCGATCAAGGTTTGGATTGGCCAAAGCACCTATGTGGGCGGTGGCGGCGGAGCCGGCAGAGACCAGGCCCAGATTCTGAAGCAGATGATCGAGGATACGTTCACCCCTGAGACGGGTATACAAGTGAACCTGGAGCTGATCTCGGATACAGGGTCACTTCTGATACCTGCGATTATAGCAGGCACGGCTCCCGATGTGGCGCTCGGGGCCCTCAACATGGACCTGGCCTTCAGAGGAGCTATAGCAGACCTTCGTCAGTTCGAGGATTTCGAGGAAGTAGCTCAGAGATTCTCCAAGTCAGCTTTCACCTCGATGAGGATACGGGACAAGGTGTATGGACTGCCGGAGACCCATCCGTTCCCGGTGCTTTTCTACAGAAAAGATGTCCTGGCGGAACTGGGCCTTGAAGTGCCCCAGACCTGGGACGACGTGTATAGAATGGTTCCGGAGCTGCAGAGGAACTACATGCAGATTGGACTCTCGCCCACTATGGGCACGTATCTGATGCTGCTGTATCAGAAGGGGGTGCCTCTCTACAAGGAGGATATGGTGGCTACGAACCTGGACTCTGAGCTAGCCATAGCCACCCTGAAGCAGTTGACGGACCTGTACAGGCTATATGAGTTCCCACTGGAGTTCAATGCAGCGAACAGATTCCGGATGGGAGAAATGCCGCTGGTGATCGGCGACTACGGATTCTACAACCAGATCAAGGTCTTCGCCCCTGAGCTGCGAGGCGAGTGGGGAATAGCGCTTGTGCCAGGGACAGTGAGAGAAGATGGAACCATCAGCAGGGTGGTGCCGGCGGGCAGTTCCGGAGCGATCATCCTGGAGGGGTCAAAAAAGAAAGAGGCTGCGTGGGAGTTTCTGAAGTGGTGGACCAGGGCAGACACCCAGGCCAGGTTTGGTCGGGAGCTGGAGGCGCTCATGGGAGCGGCAGCGAGGTATCCGACGGCCAACATGGAGGCGCTCGAGCAGCTGCCATGGGGTTCGAGTGAGCGAGCGGTCTTGCTGGAGCAGTGGAAGTGGGTAGAGGGGACCCCGCCGGTGCTGGGAGGATACTACGTCACCAGGATGTTCGACTGGCTCTTTAGGGCAGTGGTGCTGGATGGCAAGCCTGTGAGGGAGTCTGTGGTTGACTACGATCGTATGATCAATGAGGAGATAGCCCGAAAGCGCCTAGAGTTTGGATACGAGACCAACCTGGAAGATGTACCTGAGGAGTGGAAGAAGGCGTATTGGGATCATTACGTCCATCTGCACAGGCTGGATGCCGAGAGAGACTTGAGACCACAAACCTGGCGTAATTGATTGATCGACTGCTGAATGGAGGTAGTGGAATGAGCTCTATCGCCCCTGAGGGTAGTACGGGGGTCGCCGCACCCTTTGCTGCGGCAGCTGCAGTCCCCGCAGTCCCACGGATAAAGGGCCTATGGCGTGAGATCAAGGCCAACAGGATGTCGTATCTGTTCCTGGCACCGTTCTTGATCCTGTTCTTCACCTTCACGGTATTGCCGGTCATACTGTCAATAGTGTTGAGCTTCACTTATTTCAACATGCTGAACTTCCCCCGGTGGGTGGGGTGGGAGAACTACCTGAGGCTCTTTCTGAAGGATGAAGTCTTCCTCATAGCGGTAAAGAACACGCTGTTTTTCGCACTGGTGACCGGACCGGTCAGCTACATCCTGTGTTTCCTGTTCGCGTGGTTGATCAACGAGCTGAAACCTTGGATCAGGGCGATACTGACACTGCTCTTCTATGCGCCGTCGATATCTGGGACAGCGGCTGTGGTGTGGATCTTCATATTCAGCGGAGACAGCTATGGATACCTGAATGCGATTCTGCTCTACCTGGGGGTCATCACCCAGCCGATACAGTGGCTGGTCGACACCACCTGGATGTGGCCGGTGGTCATAGTAGTGAGTCTGTGGATGAGCCTGGGAGTGAGCTTCCTGGTTTTCATAGCGGGTTTGCAGGGTATAGATGACTACTACTTCGAAGCAGCTGCCCTGGACGGGGTGAAGAACCGGTGGCAGGAGCTGTGGTTCGTGACGTTGCCGATGATGAAGAACTATCTGATGTTCGGGGCTATCATGTCAATCACTGGATCGTTCATGGCAGCAAGCAACATACAGATGCTCACAGGACCTACCCCGACGGACTGGCATACTTGGACCATCATGCAGCACCTGAACGACTATGGAAGCGTCCGATTCGAAATGGGGTATGCCTGCGCTATAGCAGTAGTGCTCTTCTTCGGAATGCTGGCAGCGCAGAGGGGAGTACAGAGCTTGCTGAGAAAACTGGGCTAACAGTCTGATGGGCTAGGAGTCCGAAGGGCTAGCAGCCCGAGGGGCCGGGGTCCGAAGGGCCAGCTGCTTGAGGAGCTAAGAGCTGGAAGAGCTGGCAGTGCGAGAGGTCGCCAGTCGGAAGGACTGGGAGTCCGAAGTGTCGGAGGTCCGCCGACGGGTTGGTATTGGCACGTAGGAGGTGCTGGGCTCGTGAAGATCCAGATCTGCAGAAAAAGGCTATCGCGTTCCACTGGCGGAGATATGGTGATCCTGACGATGCTGGCGGCGGGGGCAGCTTTCTCAGCGCTTCCTCTGGTATTTGTGATCAGCAGTGCGTTCAAACCGATGAACGAGCTGTTCTTGTTTCCACCTCAGTTCCTGGTCAGAAACCCGACCCTCAAGAATTTCAGTGATCTCCTGATCCTGATGGGCAAGTCGTGGGTGCCGATCTCGAGATATCTACTGAACTCGGTAATCATCGTGTTGCTGGGACTGGCAGGAAACATCATCTTCGGCTCGTTGGCAGCCTACGTGCTGTCGAAGCATAAGTTCCCCGGCAAGAAGCTCGTCAATGACATGATACTGCTGTCGCTGATGTTCGCCTCGCCGGTGGTGGCGATCCCAAACTACTTGACCCTGTCGTACCTGGGATTCATCAATACGTACTGGGGAGTCATAGTGCCGACTTGGGGATCGACTCTAGGTCTATACCTGATGAGGAACTTCATGGACACCATGATACCGGACACGTACCTAGAGGCAGCGAGGCTTGATGGGGCTACGGAGCTGCAGATCTTCTGGAAGGTAGCGATGCCCCTTGTCAAGCCGGCATGGTTGACGATGCTGATCTTGGCATTCCAACACCTTTGGGGAGTGACAGGGGACAACGTGCTGTATGCAGAGCAGCTGAAGCCCTTGCCATACGCGTTGCGTCAGATAGCTGCAGGAGGTATCGGACGAGCGGGTGTGACATATGCGGTTGCGCTTGTGATGATGACCGTACCGATAGTCGTTTTCGTAGTAAATCAGACTAAGGTAGTCCAGACCATGGCAACATCTGGTATCGACTAGGATGCCGATAGCTTAGAAGAGGTGAACGGTAGTGCGTCTATCGATCAACAAGTTGATTGCGATTACCTTGCTCTCGCTCTCGGCATTGACTGTTGGCACCGCCGCGCCGACCTGCGCCGGTATACCATATCCGAGCTACACTTACAACATCTGGGGAGAAGCCGTGCCGGCTCCTCAGGCCTACGTGCCCTTGAGGGTACTGGATTTGAACAGCGTGGGAGCGGGCGCCCTAAAGGATCCCCAGGATATCGTCGTTGGGAGCGATAGGACGATCTATGTCCTGGACACGGGCAACAGTCGCATACTGTGTCTGACCGAGGATGGCAGCCTTGTGCGGGTGATTTCCGAGTTTGACAACTCCGGCAGTGCCGACAGGTTCAGGAACCCAAGGGGTCTCTTCGTGACAGACGAAGGGGAGATCTACGTCGCTGACACCGGGAATGCGCGGCTGGTGATCCTCGATAGGCATGGAAACCTCTTGAGGATTTACGGACCCCCGAGTCCCAAGACTGAGGGAATCCTGCCCGCGAACTTCCAATACAGGCCAATCAAGGTGGTAGTCAACCCGCTGGGCCAGATCTATGTGGTGTCCCTTGATGCCTATGACGGCCTGCTCGAGTTCGATCAGAAGGGGAATTTCCAGGGGTTTGTCGGCGCCCCAAAGGTCACGCCCAGCGTAGCGGAGATCTTTTGGCGTAGGCTGTTCACCAAGGAGCAGCGTGAGCAATCGGCCCTGATCCTGCCTGTCGAGTATGTCACGCTCGACATAGACCACGAGGGTTTCATGATGGCGGCGACAGCCTCAGAAATCAAGCGGCTGAATCCGGGCGGAAGTGACGTGCTGGTCAGAAACGGCTTCTTCGATCCCATAGGGGATTTTGTGGTCAGCTCTGTAAGCCGAGAACAGGGGATCGTCACCCTCACTGCTGGCGGAACTACGTGGGTGGATATCGCTGCCAGAGAGGTGGGGATCTACAGCGCCCTATCATCGCACGGCCGGGTCTTTACCTACGATTCCAACGGGAATCTCCTATATACGTTCGGCACCATCGGTGACTCCATAGGCGCCTTCCGCGATCCGGTGGCCATCGATAGTCTGGGGAACGATATCTTGGTCCTGGACAGACGGTCATCGAAGCTCACGCTTTTCGGCCCTACGGAATACCAGAGGGCGATTCACGCAGCCATAGAGCTCTACGAAATGGGAGAGTATGAGTTGTCGGCTGACGCCTGGGAGACTGTCTTGCGCTTCAACGTCAACTATGACCAGGCGTACAGCGGCATCGGAAGATCGTTGCTTCGTCAGGCAAGATACGTCGAAGCTATGGCCAACTTCAGACTTGGGTACAACAGAAAAGACTACTCATATGCGTATTCGAAGTACCGAGCAGACACCATCACCGATCACTTCAGCATGATCATGACTGGCTTCGTTCTGTTGGTCATAGCCACGTCGCTGGCGAAGAGGTATCATGGGGGGACCCTTATCCGAAGATGGCTGCTCGATCCCCTTCGAAGGAGCGCATCGGCACAGCGAGCTACTCTCTGGCTCCGCCGCGGCGAGGGGAGAACCGCAAGAGCTGCCCGTGAAGTCCTGGCCTGGGCAGCTCAGACATACGCCTGCGTGAGCTATGCACTATACGTGATTTTCCATCCCATGGACGGATTCTGGGATCTCAAGCATGAGAAGAGGGGCAATGCGTCAGGAGCCACGGTCATCCTTGCACTGGTCGTAGCCACATACATCTACCTGCGTCAGTATTCAGGCTTTCTTTTCACCTATCACGATGTATCCAGGCTCAATCTGGGTGTGGAGATCATGAGCGTACTGGTGCCGTTTGGACTGTGGGTGGTCGTGAACTGGGCCTTGACTACCCTTACCGACGGAAAGGGGACACTCAAGGACGTGTACGTCACGACTGCCTACGCTCTGACACCGGTGATACTCCTGTGCCTTCCGGCTACGTTTTTGTCGAACTACATGACTCTGCAAGAGGGGACCTACTATCACATCATGATAGTCGGATCGTTGATCTGGTCAATCATCCTTCTCTTCTTTGGGATGATGAACGTGCATGAGTATAGCGGGGTCAAGACGCTCCTGACCGGAGCGGTTACGGTGGTCGGTATAGGTACGTTCCTGTTCATCGCCCTTACGCTCTTCAGCGTATGCGGAGAAATGGTGGGTCTGCTCTCTGGCATCTACAGAGAGATCACATTCAGGTTGTAGGGAGGGTGGATTGGTATGGGCGTCCGCAAGAGGATCCTCTTCATGGTGCTTGTCATCTTGGCTTTGGCAGGCCGCTCCGCCGCTGCCCAGCAGCCAGTCGATGCAAGGTTAGCGAGCATGGATATGGTTGCAGAGGGCGATACACTCGCCCTCTATATCGATCGCACAAACACGGACGTGGCCGTCCACGATAAGAGAACCGGTCGTACCTGGTACTCGAACCCTCCAGGGCAGCCTGCCCTGTCGATCTCCTATTGGAATCAGGTCGACGAGCTCTTAGTCATGAACACCAGCAAGGACAGTGTACCGTATGGCCAGTTTGAGGTGACAGACATCGACGGAGGCGTCCGTGTCGACTATAGGATCGGACGAGAGTGGAAGGACGCAGACTATGTCCCAGTGGTCATCTCCGCTGAGCGGATGAATGAAGTCATTTCGCAGCTGAGCAGCTCTGATCAGAAGGCGGTGCTCGACGCTTACACAGAGATCAGTCTGGTGGATCGGGGATCTGAACCTCCAGTGGAGATCTCTGGGCTGAACATTGAGAAGCTGCTAGGACCATACAAGGTCGTCTCATCTGACCCCAAGGCAAAGACGACAACTGCCCTCTGGGCTCTCCTGCGCTATGTGAGAGATTGGAGCGACGGCGTTCCTAGTACCGAGGCTGTGACGCTGGGCCATATCAGGGGCCTCGTCGATACGCCTACCTATGTGATGAACGATATACCGGCCTTTACACTAAACCGAGTCATAAAGGCGTTCAAATCAGCGGGATTCACCCCTCAGAGTGTCACCGAGGAGCATGAGAGATATGGGTTGAAAGGACCCAGCCGCAGCCTCGAGGTCTTCGGCGTGTCTATCGAATATGCCATAGATGGAGACGATTTCGTAGTCAGGATACCAGTGTCGGATGTTACATATCCCTTCGTAGATCAGGAAGCATGGATAACTCGATCGAGTGCGGCGTTCAAAGTCAAAGCGACCCACCTTCCCTTGTCGGAGATCAACGTTCTTCCGTATTTCGGTTGCGGAACCAAGGAAGAGCAAGGCTATGCCTTCGTGCCAGATGGCCCCGGCGCTCTGCTCCGCTTCGTCGATCGGGCGGGGGCATCGAAGTACGGGATAAGGGTCTACGGCCTCGATATGGCCAATCTCGATATTGGCCCTGCGTGGCAGAAACGATTGGTAGATCCGGTCAAGGATGCGGCCGAAAAGGTGCAGGCATATCTTCCGGTTTTCGGATTGAAGAGAGGCGATTCCGCGTTCTTCGCCATCATCGAGGATGGCGACGCCCTGGCCCGAATTGTCGCCGATGTATCCAGCAGCTTCAAGTCAGTCTATGGGGCGTTCACTGTCACTCCCAATGGCAAGACGTCCATCGCAAAGACGACAGGGCATGAAGGATGGGGAGCCGCCCAGATCAACGTTTATCAGAGCCGAATGTATCAAGGAGATATCAGAGTTCGATACGCCTTCTTGGAAGGCGAGAACGCCGACTACGTGGGGATGGCCCATCACTACCAAAGTTACCTGCTAGAGCGCGGAGCACTGACGAAAAAGCCAGTCAGCAAAGATCTCCCCTTCTTCCTTCAGGTGGTAGGAGCCATCACTGCCAGGCGCTCTGTTTTCGGCATCGTTCGCAACATAGCTGTGCCGGTGACCACCTATGAGCAGGCCATTCAGATTGTGGAGGAGCTGAGTGCTGCAGGGGTAAGCAACATCCAGCTAGAGTACCTGGGCTGGACCAAGGGGGGCATTCGCCATTACTACCCAAGCAAGGTACATCTGGAGCCAGTACTTGGCGGACGAGCAGAATTCGACAGACTGAGGGACTATCTCAAAGCTAGAGGAATGAGTTTCTATCCGGATATCAGTCTGATCAACGTCTATGTGACTAGCCTGTTCGATGGTTTCACAGTCTCAGGCTCATCAGCTAGGCGTCCCGATCGAATGGTAGCTACCATCGATGACGATGGGATGGGCCGATACGTGCTGTCTCCTGGGCTTGTCGATGACCTGATTGACAGTTTCCTGCCCAGCTATCGCGGGTATGGTATCGATGCCCTTTCACCTAGGTTCCTCGGACAGCAACTTAGCTCGGATTTCAGGGAAGATCCTCAGTTGCTCATTGACAGGCAGCAGTCGAGACAGATCATGGAAGAGCAGCTCAAGCGTCTACGCGTAGACTCAGGGATGAGCCTCATGTTGAGCGGCGTGAATGCGTATGCTTTGCCATACGCAGACGTGGTAGTAGATATGCCCCTGAGCTGTTCCTCCAGTAACCTTCTGGATGAAAGCGTTCCCTTCTATCCGATCGTGCTGCACGGCTACATACCCTATGCTGGCGAGCCAGTGAACTTGGCGGGTGACTACAGACGAAGCATCCTCCAATCCGTCGAGGCTGGAGCCAGTCTCCATTATGAGCTCTTCTTTAGCAGCCCATCAGTGGTGAAGGACACTCCTTTCAATTACCTGTTCGGTGCTGGATATCGTGACTGGCTGGAAGAGGCGGCGCAACTGTACGAACAGGTCAACGCACTGCTAGGACAGGTGCAAGACCAGCGGATAGTGGGCCATAGAAAGGTAATGGACGACGTCTACGAAACGACATACGAGGATGGAACGAGAGTACTGGTCAACTACGGTCGCAAGGATGTGGTTATCGGCGATGTGAGGGTGGCGGCCATGGATTTCGCAGTGTATCAAGGGGGTAACCACGATGCGCACTGACAAGAGGATCTTTCGAATGTCCATCAAGCGTCGAAGGGCCATAGCCGGACTGGTGTTTATATCGCCGTTCGTAATAGGTTTCCTCCTTTTCTGCCTCTATCCTCTGGTGCAGTCGATAGTCTTCACGTTCAACCAGCTCAGAGTGACATCCAATGGATATGAGCTGGAGTTCATCAGGTGGGAGAACTACCGCCGCGCTCTCCTCGTGGACACTGCGTTTATGCCGACCTTTACAGGGACGATCGCACAGACTCTAACTGAGCTTCCGTTGATCCTGGTCTTCAGCTTCTTGGCGGCTGCTCTTCTCAATCAGAAGTTCAGAGGTCGTGCGATGGCGAGGATGATCTTCTTCCTGCCGGTGATCATCACTTCCGGAGTGCTCACCCGCCTCGAGGAGGTGGACTATGCCACAGGACTAGTCGATCAGACTCTCCAGGAGATGAGGCAGATGGGAACACTGGGTATTGCAGCTAGACAGTTCATGATGGCAATGCGGCTTCCGCAGGATCTGCTCAACTACGTAGCCTTTGCAGTGGATCGCATTCCACAGATAGTGTCGGCATCAGGGATACCGATTCTCATCTTCTTGGCGGGATTGCAGTCGATTCCTCAGTCGTACTACGAAGCTTCGGACATCGAGGGCGCGACTAGCTGGGAGAGCTTCTGGAAGATCACCTTCCCGCTAATCACCCCGCTTCTGCCGACGAACATCGTGTATGTGATGATCGACTCGTTTACGGCGCCTACGAATGGTGTGATCAGGCTGGTCGAGGCCAACATGTGGTCGGGAGCCGGTTTCGGAGGCAGCTTGGCCATGGCATGGATGTATTTCGCGGCTGTAGCATTGGTTCTCGCTCTATCCCTGAAGCTGGTATCCAAACACGTCTTCTATCAGCAGTAGTCTGGGCCTGAGGAGGATTGGGCATGAGCACTTTGAAAAGGCTCACTGGGTGGCGCTCACCTGAGGTGGCACTGGGGAGCCTCGTAAGAACAGCAGTCATAATCGCTGTATCGTATATCATACTACGACCTATAGCCAGCAAGATAGCTACATCGGTTATGCAGCAGAGCGATATATTCGACCGGACTGTCCAGTGGATAGCGCGGAACCCGACACTCGAGAACTATAAGATGGCGTTTCGAAGCATGGACTATCCGACCGCATTCGGCAAGTCGACTATGCTCGTGCTGATCACCGGCGTGCTGCAGTTGATGTCATGTACGCTCGTGGGGTACGGACTCGCGAGGTTTGATTTCCCCCTGAAGAACCTGGTGTTTGCGTTGATCATCCTCGTCTTGCTGATTCCACCTCACATAATAATGATACCGATGTTCCTCAACTTCCGTTTCTTCAGCCTCTTTGGTCTGCTGGATAAGCCGATTAACCTCATCGGGACGTACTGGCCGTTTATCCTGACGTCGTCGACTGCCACGGCATTCCGAAACGGGTTGTTCATATACATCATGCGCCAGATATTCAGAGGGATGCCGTCAAGCCTCGAAGAGGCTGCATACGTCGATGGAGCTAGCCCCTATCGTGCGTTTTTCAGCGTCATGCTGCCAAACGCCAAGCCGGGGCTCATGATCGTCTTCCTGTTTTCGGTCGTTTGGCAGTGGAATGACATTTTCTACACCGGCCTTTACCTGAAAGATGCGTCGTTCCTGCCCAACAAGATGCTTGGAGTTACGGGCGCGTATGTCAACTACTTCGTCCGTGAGCACGCAGGGCTTCAGCCCAACCAAGTGCTCCAGTCTTTCGTAAGCAATGCAGCCATGGTCATGTTCATCGCGCCGGTGCTGATACTCTACGCAGTGCTTCAGAAGTACTTCGTCGAGAGCGTTGAGAGGACGGGGCTGGTTGAGTAGAAACGGTTGCGATGCGCCTCCCAGACCCCTTGCGCCGGACCCCTTGGTCTGCGTTACCAACCGTGTAGCACAGCATGGGCTCGGGCTAACACGGCTCGGGCGACTATCGCTTCGGGACATCGCTACAGAGCCCCCGACTCGCCGTGTCATCAGATGTACATGCCCGCCAGCACCAGAAATGTGCTGGACGTCCAGGTATAGGCTGGATCTCTGAGGCCTTTGCCTGTCAATGCATCGAAGTTCTCAGCCATGCCTGCTTCTGCTGCCATGTGACAGAACCTCTGAGCTATCTCCGACGCCAGATCATCCTCACCCGCATCCACGAGGCCGTCGACGATTAGCATAGTGGATGGTGCCCAGATAGGGCCGCGCCAATATCCGTCGGCCTCGTAGTACTCGCTCGTGGGCAGCTCAGTCGCAAGGCCGTAGGAGGTTAGCCAGCCACCCGTAGCCAGCCGCTGCACCAATGTCTGTCTGACATCCTCAGGAAGCCGCTTTCCCAGAACCAGCGGCACGAACAGCAATAACGAGTCTGATTCGATATCTCCGCCATCCCATGCCTTGACTGCGACGAATCTATCTCCCCGCCAAAACCTAGCCAGAGTGGACCTGAGAAGTTGCTCAGCCTGGGTCCGCCAGTCGCCTGCATCTTCAGACTTCCCAAGAACGGCCGCGACCTCGGCCAGGGTCTCCATCTGAAGTACCAAGAACGCACAGAGTTCGGGCGATTCGACAGGAGCTCCATGACGGAACACTGTTGAGTTGTCCCATCCTGAGTCGTTACCATGGGTGTATTCTGCGAATCCGTTTCTGTTGTAATCGCGGTGGCTCATCCACCACCTGGTCCACCTGCATAGCGGCTCATATGCTTCCAGAAGCCTGTCGACAGTCACTGCTTCGGAGTGCTTCATCATCCACCTTAGGGCCCAACCATGGATGGGGGGCTTGCAGTAGTTCCACGCGGGCTGGCAATCATTGACCACGTCTGGGAGCCCACCGCTCTCATCTTGATAGTCAAAGAGAAGCATAAACTGATCCCAAGCTGCTTCTGGATTACCCATGGCGAGTGCCATGGCGTTGAAGCAGTGGTCCCATGCCCAGACGCTCGTCATCCAGTTCTTCGACATGAGCATGGCCGGACGCCTGAGAATTCCCGATGGCCTCACTACCGCTGACCAGTTGACGTACGCGGCCAGCTCCCGAGCAACGGCGAGGTCTTCACCTCCGTCCACTCCGTCGCGCACTTCAGGTGTCTTGGCTAACCAATCAGCAAACTCATCATGGGCCTTGCGTCGGCACTGCTCAAACGACTCCTGCTGAGCAGCCAGTGTGAACGCTCCGCTGAACTCCTCGAGGAAGCCTTCCCACCGGTTCGTGTGTTGCTCTGGTGCAAAGCAGATCTGCTCACTGACTCCGCCGGTCGCACCATCGAAGGTACCCACTGTGACCTGACCAGTCATCATAGATGCCAGCAGCTTCACCCGGGTTACCCTGAAATTCAGAAGCCAGGAGTCAGGGCCCTTACCTATTGGGATGATAGGATCCATGAGTGTCGTCACCGCACTGAGGCGCAGGCCTATACCCTCGCCCCGGAGACGTACTGCGTCGGACTCCGAAATGCAGATCTCTACCCAGCCACAGGAGGACTCCAGGCGGAGCACGTCGGGATTGGCATACACAGCATAGCCCATCGGCGAGCCATCATGTACCGGCTCAAGCAACAGCAGCTCACTGGGAATCGCTCTTCCATGGACAGTCCTGAGATAGAGTCCCTTACCGGACGGCCCTGACGTGCGAGACACGGCGAGATACGAACCATATCGACTGAATGGAACTGAAGCGATGTCAAGTGCTACCATGCCTGTCATCCTCCTCTATCACCAGTATCCAGTCACGCATGACTGGAGGCAGAGGCATCTGCCAATCTCCATCTGCATCGATGCGAACATCATCTATAGGCGTGTCAACGCCTGTGGTGGTATCTACCCAGAAGACTCGGTACTTCCTGCTTCGGTCTAGCCTCTTCAGTACCGGTCGAGAGCACCAAGGATGGATCGGACCGGGCAAGTAGAACATGCGCACCTCGCCCTGTATCCCGGCGGCATATGGGAGATTGTAACCCCTCTCGCCGGCATGAGGTTCGATCCATTCGGGGTGAGGGACGAAGTCCCACCACCGGTATCTCTCCAGTATGGATTTGCCTATCCCGACATCGGTCGATCCCTGGAACCTATATGCGACGGTCCATGGAATATCGCCCCACTGCATCCCGTGAGGTGAAGGTCCGAATGGATCTCCGGGTCGATTTAGCTGGAAGAGCCCGTTGGCTCCATACGTATGGCCGGCGCCGCCCATCAGCATCGTCGTCCAGAAGGCGTACCTTTGAATACCACCGTAAGCTGAATCGAAGTTGGCCTCGTACAGGACTTCACCGTTGACCACGGGCATGTGAGGCTCGGTGTTGATCAGCTCCGATATGAGCTTCGCTGTATGGGGAGCATGCTCATTCGTCCCGTGCCCCGGCTGTGGCATGTCGTAGTCCAACACAGACTCGTCGACCACCTGCGCTCGAGACCCACTGTAGTGGGGTGCATGTATGGTTATCGGATTATGAAATGGATCGATGCTGCGGACATACCTTCCAACCTCAGTCCAACCCGTCTTCAGTGCTTGGCTGTCAGTGTCCGGCGTCTCTGAGAGGTAATAGGGCATGGTGGCCTCGCCGGCCAGGCTCCAGGTCACGGGATATGCTCCGTAGCGGGCGACCAGATACCTCCAGTGGCGCTTCATCTTCTCCATGCCCATTTTTAGCAGGAGGAAGCCCCAGCAGCCGAAGATACACGGGACCATTCCTGACTTCACCAGCCACTGTATCCTTACATCTGCGGCATCGAAGTAGGCCGGATTGATCGTCCGGTATCCCTGTTCCCAAGGAAATCCGGCTTCGTTGACGCCTCTGACGTCAAAGGAGTCCCCATCTGGATATAAGCCGGCCACCAACTGCATCACCGTGAAGCCCTTCGTTTGCCTGTCTTGTATATACAGCTGATATTCATCGGGCCACTGCAGCCTGGACGAAAGGAGAAACCAGCATGTATCACCGAGCCAGAAGAAAGGCGTCCCATCTTCATGCACGAATCGCCGCCGATCGCCGCTGACGCGCAGGCGACCATGCTTGTAGAGTGGGTGCTCTCCCTGATACTCCGCCACCCATAGGACGCCGGTGACCCCGTGGAGGCCACTGTCGGCCTCGTTGGTACAGACGGTCCGATAATGGTAGACGCCAGGATGCGGCGGGCAGAAGCGAACGCGCCATTCGTTGTCTCCCGCCCAATAGGCGGGGACACGCCACTCGCTTGATGCTTCGTCGCAGAAGACAACGTCCATCTCGATCTGGTTGAAGGGGTCTTCATATACATGGCTAGACTGATAGCCCCACTCCGTCACATGGTTCTGAACAGCATATCTATTTACTGGCATCGGTACACCCTCCTGAAGTGACCTCGGCTAGTCTCTCCTATGCATCGTTCGCTCCAGGCCTGCCAGCCTTCTTGCCCTGCAGGCCGCTTTCCCCTGCTAACCTCTTTACGCCGGAGTAACCATGACTCCCTGACGCGGCTCTAGAGTCAGCCTGATCTTCCCATTGACCACAGGCACCTGAGTAGATGACTCGTTCCCAGCAGGTGTCACTGTTGTGACTTTGGCCCGTGAGGCGTCGGCCCAGTCAGCCGACAGTTCCCATTCCCGCGTGCATCCGTTCTCGCTATATCCCATCAGTGTCCGATCCAGCCATAGAGCAGGGATCAGCAGATCAGACTGTTCCCTCAGAACTCTGCCCTGATGCGTGAGGGTGAAGTGCCTATCGCTGGTCCGCATGGATGTAACGACGTCGTCCTCGAAATACACCTCATATACCTGTGGGGTATGGACATGCTTTATGACTCTGTGATTGTTCAGAAAATGCCACTGCAGAGTACGAGTGAAGAAGTCATGGGTGAATGCCCTGAGGTCCTTGGTAGGTTCGCCATCGATGGACGTTCCCCAGCAGTCCTCGTAGAGGCAGCCTGCTTCAGGCGCTGTAAACCAGCCCGGCCAAGCCGTAGCTGTGTGCCTCCTTGCCCACCTGAGGTTACACCCGGGACCCCCGCCGGTAATGACAGACGGCGGATACTTGAGCCGGCTTCTCTCATCCAAGTTGAAGTGCCAGGCGTACGGCATCAGTCCGGCGTATTCATGGTGAAACCACTCGTTGGTAACTTCTACGCCCCTGGATATGAAGTACTTGAGTATCTCCTGGCAAGCGACCACATCGTCATCATATGTGATACCGTGGTACTCGCTCGGCCGTGGATGGAACACATCGATGTGAACAGTACCCACTTCAGCCAGCTGCAGCAGGTCGATCAGATAGTCTATACGCTCCTTCGCCCTTCCGGACCTCCATTCGGCCGCCTTGGATACTAGATACGACTGATCTCCGTCCCAGACCCCGCCTTTCACGAGATTGCCATCCTTGTCTCGTATCAGGAGGTTTTCGTCATAGTATGTCTTCCAGAGAGGGCTGTTCTCGTAGGCGTCACACATGTTCACGTGGACGCTGACGAAGGCGTTGTATTTCTTGGCTTCCCGCATGAGCCAGAGAAAGCTGTCTCTCGGGCTCTTGTCCTGCGGTCGAGCCAAGCGGTGGTTGACTTCGTGCCAGGCTGGATACTTGGAGTCATGCCCATCATACTGCCAGCCGGTCAAATAGACAATCTGTTTCAACCCGCCGGTCATTTTGTGGATCCTCTTGATCATGTCCAGTGAGTCCTCGAATGTCACAAGAACGACATCAGGCTTCCTGGCATTCATGATCTTATAGACGAGTGACTGATGGTACTCATGGTTGAACTTGTGCTGCATTGCGACTGCCTCCTGTCTATGCTATCTGCCCAGATCCTCGATCTTGATGTCGGTGAAGCTGATTGGTCCTGTGTATCCGCCGCATCCGAGAAAGACCACAAAGCGCAGGTTGCTGCCTAGATCAACCGGAGCCTGGGCCACGCCATCCACTCTGTAGCTCCCCCTGTCAGCATAGTCCTCCTCCGGCCCTAGCAATGAGGTGCTGGACATCCTCTGTCCCGTAACGCTTGCCCACTGCACCTCGACTATCGGTATACGCCCCTTCGAAGCGCCGACGCTACCCTTCGAGGTTGCGGCGTCGCCCAGAAGCGACATAGTGAGGGACACTCGGAGCCTGTTGCCTGCCCGTATCGGCAGGCTTGGCGAGGACCAGCCCACACAGAGGCTGTCAGACTCAGCAGCGTCGGCGTTACCCAAGACTCCCAGAGCTCCGTCGCCGAACTCGACCAGACCTGCCTTTCCCAGTCCGAAGGCATTCGATATGCTTCTCTTTGTTATGAACCCCGGAACCCAGGCGCGGCCGAACACTGCCTCTTTGCCTACGCAAGGCCTGGCCAAGGGGTCATGTACGCACTCACCCGAGCGTACGCCAGGGCGCCAGAAGTACGGGACCACCTCATTGGCCGGCTCCGACAGGCTGATGTCCTTGTTGCCGACCATCATCATGACCTCGTTCTCTAGGCTGAAAGCGTTGCGCAGGATGACAACGTTCAGTCCCACATCGCCTGGGCGAGGATCATCCTTGACAGTGCGACGGATCTCTCTGCCATATGCGCTCTCAAAGAGGGTGAAATCGTCCCAACTATGTGCGCTATCCCAGACGTTATCGTCGATTACGTTAGTCTGCTGTTGCTTCACTTCCCAGTCATGCTGATACTCTCTGGCCATGGCGTTCTTGCCGCCGATGAAGACATTTCCCTTCACGAAGTTGTCTTCAGTCCGCGGACTGAAGAAGCCGAGGGAGTTCACATTGTCAGCGAATACATTCCGCATGGCCACTCCGTAGTTGGATCCTCTGAAGCAGAGGCCGTAGAAGTTGCGAGAACTGGTGTTGAGCTGTATCTGTTGACCGTCCTGGCCCCATTCTACGTAGATCCCGACCCATTCATTGCCGTGAACGGTGTTGCCGGTCAACATGTTGCACTTGGCCAGAATGTCTCCCCACAGAGCCCCCCAGGCATGGCAAGATCCAGGGACTCTGTGCTTTCCGGTGCCTACCACCACGTTGTTTCTTATGAGGCTCCAGCCGCCGGCGTTCGACTTCAGACCGCCGCTCCAGGTGTCAATGATTGAGTTGGTGCAGCTCTGGACGACAGAGTTGTCCTCGATCGTACAGCCTCGGCTCTTCCAATGAAGGCCGGTCTGGCTGCTGCGCATGATGGTGTTCCTCCGCACTATGCTCTCATAGGACACGTCGTCCGCGAGAAGGATGCCCGTGCCACACGCCTCCACGTAGTTGTACTCCACCAAAGCGTGGGGCGCTTCGACATGAATGCCAGCCCCCGCATACCCGAAGATCCGAAACCCCTGGATTCGGAAGTACTCCCCCAGGACGAGGAATGCGCTTCGCAAAACCGATACTTCTATCTTGAGTTCTGCAGGATGATAGCCAGGGCAGTAGATAGTGATCGTATTGGTGGCCCTGTCTATCTCAAAGTGCTTTACCGGAGTGTGCGAGTATCTAGGATCATCAGGGGCATCCGGCAGATCCAATCCCATGAGACCCTGCTCATTGTGCTGATTGACCTCGGATTCGACGACCTGCTGACGGAGGGGTATCTCCATGCCGTTACAGAAGGCTCTGGGCCGTGACTTGTCGTGAGCATATGGGTCCAGTCGTTCAGGTATCTGACAGGCGTATGTGCCCTCGGACAGCATCGTCCAGCCTTCGGTCCCGACCCTTACTGCGCCCGTCAGTGTAACCGTATCATCGCCGAAGGAACGAATCGTGACATAGCCGGCCTCCCGGGAGCCGCCCTTGGTCAGCTGCAATGATTCGAAGTATTCACCTGCCTTGACGTACAGCGTATCGCCGGGTCGAAGATGGTCCACAGCTTCTCCTATCGTCCGAAAGGGAGCTTTCTCCGACCCGAAGTTGCTTTCAGAAGTTTCTTGAGCCATGCTGTCTACGTAAAAAACCGCCACACAAATCCCTCCGAGTGCCGCCTCCAAAATGCGCACCTATCAAGTGGCCAAACATAATCGACAAAATGGTTTAGCCTCTTAAATGGTTCAACATCGATGCGTTTATTCCTTCGCAACGACGCCACTTCTGGCACAGAGTGTTGAGAGACAATTTTCATAGATTGAACCATGCGGCAAAAGAAGAGAGCAATCCGATGCGGAGGATGATGATCTCAATGCGACCTGCGTCCATAGTCGGCCGGTTGGACATGAACAGCAGACACGCGAGTCAGGATCGCAGGGCGCGGAGGGCGTGAGACAGGAGTGGGGAGTGGGAAGTGAGGCGGGGGTGACTTGGTGACGAACCACACCGGCTCTTGTTCATCGAGTAGTCAACATAGGAGCGTCGCTTTGAGTATGCGATTTCACCAGCCCATACACCAAGTTGTCTTCCTCGATTCCTGGCAAATGGAGAACATCGATCACTTCAACTACCATATTGACGCTGGCGTTGTCGATCAAGATGGCCGTGCCCACTGAGGTGTAGTTCAGGTTCTCAAACTTGTCTACGTCGTCGGAATGGCTAGAGCCCAACGTATTCATGACGTGCTCTTGCCGCGTGCTTAGCACGCTCACACCGATGATGTCACCTTTGGAAATGTTCTTTCCGGTAACGCTCTGAGCACCTAGGAGCATCAGGATCCTGTCGTAAGCAACCTGAGTTGCCCAAGAACAGATCATCCCATACTCGCGACCGTTCTTCTCGAAGCAGACAGCGTTTGCGCCATAGTGGAACAGATCAAGTCCCATTTCCCCATCAAGGCTCCTTCGGCTTGATACTCCTGAGTGTCTGCAATGAGTTTCTCTGTCATTACCATCTCTTCCTTTGTTGGCAAGACGCCTTGTATTTGATGCTCTAGTTATAATACGATGGAACCAACAAGCATCGGGTGTGGAGCTGTGAAACAACAGTCCTGCAAGGCGCTGAGGCCAAACCAGGCCCTGAGATCAGAAGCGGAGGACTACCGAAATGAGCATTGAGACAAGCGAGATCGTTGAGAAGTCGCTAGCTCTTGTGAACCGAAGCTTCACAGGAGTGTTGGGCACGGTCGATGAAAACGGGATTCCCTATCTGAAGGCGATGATCAAGACAGCTGCAAGCGGGCTGAAGGAGTTCTGGTTCTGTTCCAACACGTCCTCGAAGAGGGTGACCCAGATACAGAAGAACCCCAATGCCAGCCTCTACTTCTACGATGAGACGACCTTCGAGGGCTTGATGCTGATAGGAAAAGCAGAAGTCTCCTGGGATGATGAGAAGAGGAGAGAGTTCTGGAGCGACGGAATGGAGAGGTATTACCCCTTGGGCTGCACTGACCCAGACTTCGCATTGATCAAGTTCACTGCAAGCAAGGGGAATTACTATCATGGCCTGAAGAACACTGACTTTGACATCAACGACTAGGACTCGTGAGCGCATTTCCTGATGTAGAAGGGCGATCGACATGGGGTTTCGGTTATTCAGCGATGCGCTTAAGCACGGAGAGGCGATTCCTGATCTGTACAGCAATACCCGCCTAGGCAGGAACCTCTCTCCACCGCTGAAGTGGGAAGACCCTCCGGACGGGACTCAGAGCTTTGCCATCACAGCCGATGATCCCGATGTTCCTGTGCC
>JAAYAB010000112.1 GCA_012719595.1 Bacillota bacterium | reverse complement strand
CGCCCCCGGGGGTTCGAAATCCTACCACTCCCAGCTTGCGCAAGACAGGCACTTGGTATTCCGCCGGCGCAGAATGCCCGGCGGTTCGGGCACAACTACAACTCTTACCACCCGCGAACGATCGTGTCGGCAGCGAGAAGATACGGGATCGTCAGGTCGTCAATGGCCCGCCTCGACTTGGGGTCAATGTCAAAGCTGTCCCACGGAGAATAGGAGCCCGACGCAACCCTATCCCATCGCTTCTCCCTGAAGAAGCGCTTGGCCTCCTCGAGCGTGTCGAACCAGAGGGGGCCGCCGCTAATCCCATGGGATGTGCTTTCCTGGTACGTGATGCAGTACTTGGTCATACCCAGGTCTAGGTAGTCACCGGGTACGTTTACGTTCACCATCAGTTCGACGAGGGACTTGGCATCAATGCCTAGCTTCTCTGCAACAGAAGGGTTTGAGTACAGGTTCCGATCCGTCTGAAGGACTACCAGGTCTGCACCGGCGGAGCACCCACGTCTCGGCCCCAGCCAGGACACGTCCTGCCATGACCTATACAGTGACGGCAGCAGGCCACCTGCGTTCTTGCTGCAGAAGACCCTGTTACCCATCGGCCAAAGGAACGATGATCGGTACCCGCACACAAGCGGAGTCACTATGTCGTCAATCCACTGCTTGTCATAAAACCCTTGCAACTGATCGCTGTCTAGCCAGCTGCCGCGGATATACAGGAAGGTCACGTCGAAGGCGTCCACGTGTTCAAAGAAGACCCGGAAGACCAAGCCAGGTGCATGCACTAGGAGACTCTCATCAAGGCCAGTGGACAGCTGCTCTCGTCTGTCTCCGAGTGCAACCCATGATTCCACTCTCATTTGATGGCCTCCCCAGCATTGGCGATCACCACGGCAAGCCTGGCCAGTCTCAGCTAGACTAGCACGCCTGAGCCGTCACCGCCGGCATCGTCAGGCCAGCCTGCCAAGAGGTCTGGTCCCTGAAGGGTGATCACTTCACGGTTCCGATGCTCTCCTTTAGGATCAACGTTTGCCGCAGAATGGACGTAATCGCAGTTCTGCCTGAGGTTATGTCTGTAGGTTCTGTCTGTAGACCTTTAGCCCGGTACTGTTGCCCTTCTTCCTTCCGGCACACATGTGGTTTGCTCGGCCCAGTGCTAGCCCTCGTTTTGCTGTTGGAGTGGTTTAGGACTCGCTCCTCGTGACGTGTGACCAATATCAAAGCGTTGCTTAAAACTTCCAAGAAAATGTTCAATGCCACCAGACAGGTTCCTCCATGGAATTGAAAGTGGTGCCCCGCCAGGGGAATGCGACGAATAGGAGCATTCCCCGAACCCCGGACAGGCCGACCCATACATCGGAGGCCTGCGGGGTTCGAGTCCCTGGCGCACTCGGCTGCAAGTACATGAAAAAACCTCAGATAAACTGAGGTTTGTGTGGTGCCCCGCCAGGGACTCGAACCCCGGACACCCTGATTAAGAGTCAGGTGCTCTAGCCTGCTGAGCTAGCGGGGCATGTATTTGGTAGCGGTGAGTGGATTCGAACCACTGACGCCGCGGGTATGAACCGCGTGCTCTGACCAGCTGAGCTACACCGCCATGTAGCCCAAGAGAGAACTGGTGGCGGGGAGAGGATTCGAACCTCTGACCTCCGGGTTATGAGCCCGACGAGCTACCAGACTGCTCCACCCCGCGACATCGTTAATCCAGCTCAGGTTTGCATTGCGGCCCTTCCGGGCGCAAGACTATTATACCACGATACTCGTCTTCGTCAAGGGCAAATTCACGGGATCCTGCTTCCGCGGACGCAGTCCGAATGTCCGCCGGACGACACGCACCCTACCCTCGTCAACCGCTGAACCGCAGCCCGATGCCCGCCAGTTGCCCAGAATACCCGTCCTGCACGGGGGTACACTATCTGCAGACTCCTCAGAATCACCTGGAAGTGAGCATGCTTGCCGAACGAACAAGCAAAGGCCTCACCAGCCGCGGTGAGCGTCTTCGTCAGTCGCGAGATCTCGGAAAACGAGATCAGCATAAAGAGCGCGTTTGGATACAGCACCGATCTGGTGGTCCGGATCATCCGTTCTGGAGAAAATCCGAGGTTCAGCGTACTTATTGCTCATATCGACGGTCTCGTGGACAAGGACCTTGTGGCCAGGTCGATCATTCGCCCAATTGGCATGAAAGATACCGCAACCATAGAGATGCCGCCGTCTCCCGCCTACATCTATGACGACCTGAGGAACAGGCTGTTGGAGAGCAGCGAAGTCAAAGAGGCAACCCGAATGGCCGACGTGCTCCTCCACATCAGCTCAGGCGATTGCGCTGTGATCGTGGAAGGAGTCGACTCAGCCCTTATATGCAGCGTACGGAGTTGGATGACCCGGACACCCGAGAACCCAACCACTGAACCTGCGATCAAAGGTCCAAAGGAAGGCTTTACAGAGACCATAAGGGTTAACACAAGCCTTCTCCGGCGCCGAATCCGCGACCCTCGACTGTGGATCGAAGAGACTGTCGTTGGCGAGGTGAGCAAAACCGACATCGCCATCGTGTACCTAAAGGGCATCGCGAATGAGAAGGTATTGCAGGAGGTTAGGGAACGCATTGGGCGCGTGAAGGTGGACTCACTCCAGGAGAGCGGGCAGCTCGAGGAACTGATAGAGGACGCCCCATGGTCCCTGTTTGCGACGGTCCTGACCACTGAGCGGCCCGACAAGGTCGCTGGATCCCTCTTCGAGGGCAGAGTTGCCATACTGGTTGACGGAAGCCCGACGGCATTGGTCGTTCCCGCGACATTCCTCCAATTCCTCATGGCAACTGAAGACTACTACCAGCGGTTCACAGCTAGCTGGTTCATCCGGCTCGTAAGGGGAGTTGCATTCCTGGTCGCTCTGGCCCTTCCTTCAGTCTATGTAGCGATCACCACGTATCATCAAGAGATGCTGCCGACGCCCTTGGTCCTCAGCATAGCTGCTCAGCGTGAAGGTGTCCCCTTCCCCGCAGCCATCGAAGCTCTTACGATGATCTTCTTCCTCGAGGTCCTTCTCGAAGGCGGAGTCCGTCTGCCGACTGCGGTGGGTTCGGCAATCAGCATCGTGGGAGCACTGATCCTCGGGCAGGCCGCTGTTGAGGCCGGGTTGTTCTCGGCAGCAATGGTTATCATCGTAGCGCTGACTGCGATTGCTTCATTCACGATACCGCTTTTCAGCCTGTCCAATACCGTGCGCATACTGCGAATCGTGCTGACGATCGTTTCCGGCTTCCTAGGGCTCTTCGGTGTAGCAGCGGTGCTCTTCGGCTTGTTCATCCATCTGGCGGCCATGCGCTCGTTTGGCATTCCGTATTTCGAACCCCTTGCCCCCGTAGTGCTGCCCGATCTGAAGGATGCCATCACGCGGGCCCCCTGGTGGGCAATGAAGCAGCGGCCTGAGCTCATCGCACACGACAACGTAGTGAGAATCGGAGACGATCAGAAGCCAACTCCTCCGAGATCGCCGCAGAAGCCCAGTCCTGCTGGCACAGTAGGGCAACAGCGCAGTTCGCAGCAGAAGCAGCAAAAAGGCAATGCCTCAAATCCGGACGAGCAGCAATCGAGCTCGGATCAGAGGCCGAGTTCTCTGGGCCCAGCAACTCAAAAGGAACGACAGCCGCGCAGCAGGAGGAAGTCTCGCCGATGAGTGAGGCGTTCCGGATGCACACGACTGCCAGAAAAGCTCTGCTCGTCGCTTTGTTCGTGTTCATGGCGGCTTGTCTGTCGGGCTGCTGGGACAGGCGCGAAATCGAGGAGATCGGCTTTGTAGCGGGGTTGGCAATCGATTTCGATTCTGAAACTGACGACATAATGGTTACTGTGCAAATCGCAAAGCCGTTTGCCATCGGGCGAGGCGCACCCGGCGGCGGCAGCGTCGGCGAGCGTCCGTTTTGGACCGTACAGGCCCAAGGGAAAACGGTGCTCGATGCCGTGGCCCAACTGACCCAGAAATCGCCACGCCCGGCTGTGTGGGCCCACAACGAGATGGTCGTCTTTGGCGAGGCTTTCGCCCGTCACGGCATAGGAGATGCGCTCGACTTCCTAACCAGGCACAGAGAAAGCAGGCTCCGGGTGCAACCACTAGTGGTCAGAGGGTTCACGGCCGCGTACGCAGCCTTTACCACTGAATCTGAACTCAATCCGATTCCCTCTGATGCGCTGCAGAACACGGCACGGGCCGCATTCTCCCGGCTGTCGATAACAACAATGACGAACATCAACGAAGTGCTTCAGATCCTGCAAACGGATGGCGTAGAGATGCTTCTGCCCGCCTTCACACTCGAGCCGGTAAGTCCCGAAGCAGGCACATTCGAAGGAGAGCTAAAGAGGGAGTCGATTGCATATACTGCGCGCTTTGTCGGATCCGCGGTGTTTAGGCAGGACAAGCTCGTCGGCTTCTTCGATCTGCAAGAGACGAGGGGTCGGCAGTGGATCGTGGGAAGTGCCGGCCGCGCGGTGGTCGTGGTTCCGCACCCTCAGGCGCCGGGGCAAGAGGTAAGCCTTCAGGTTACGACCAGCTCACGGAAGATCACCTTCCACGACGAAGGGGCTGGGCCTTCATTTCGCGTGGCTGTTGATGCCGCGGCCAACCTTGGGGACTCGGACTCGCATATTGATCCGCTGGATCCCGAGATCTGGACACGGCTAGAGCATCAGCTGGAAGCAGCGATCGAAAGTGAGATGCAGTCAGCACTAAGAAAGGCACAGCTGGAGTACAGCTCCGATGTCTTCGGTTTTGGCGAGTATCTGTATCGGCGCCACCCTGAGGTCTGGGCCAGGCTGGGCCCGAACTGGGACCAGGTCTTCAGTACAGTGGCTGTTGAGACATCGGTAAACGCAGAACTGGCAGGGCCTGGACTGGTCTTCAGAGGGGCGAGAGTGGAGCGCTGACGTCGGGATCGGAGGGAAGGCACGTGAACGTGGTTCTCCTTACAGCCGCCTTTGCTGCGATAGCAGCGTATGAGGTGCCGAAGCTGCTTGCTGAAAGGCTGTATAGGGAGCTCATTGTCTTCACTTGCATCCTAGGTGCCGGCTTCACGATCAGCCTTCTTCATGTACTGGGCATCGACGTCCCGAGCCCTATCGACGCAATGGGCTTTCTGGTCCACCAAGCCGGCCGACTGCTAGGGAGGTTCTTCTGACGCACCGAGATCCGCACCGCATCCCGGATAGCGCCGGGCATGAGCGATCGAAATCGCTGCATGGTTATTGCCCGGGCGGCTCAAGACGATCAGCCGGGCGCCGAAAGATGACGCGAATGCAGTGGCTTGCTGCGTTCATCGCCTTGGCTCTCCTGCCGCTGGTATCAGGTTGTTGGGGCAGGCAAGAGATCGAGGACTTCGCCTTTGTGACAATGGCAGGTGTAGACCTGGGACAGAATCCTGGTGAGGTTATGCTCACCGTGCACATAGCCAAGCCGTCCGCCGTTGCCGGCAGCGGAGTGATGGCAGAAGAACGCCGAGTATCGATAGTCTCTGCGACCGGACCGACTGTCGGCGCAGCATCTGAAAGCCTCGCTGAGATGCTTCCGCGGCGGATCACGTGGGCGCACAGCACGATCATTGCGATAGGCGAGGAGTACGCCCGGGCGGGCATAGCAGGGCTGATCGATTTCCTGGCACGGGCAGAGTCGACACGGGAGACTGCCGTGCTGGTTGTTGTCAAAGACGGCACGGCGCTGGATCTGATGAGCGCCGAGCACGGTCTCGATGAGATACCATCTACAGCAGTTCTCGGAATGATCCGCAACGCCGCATACATAACCCCCACATCTGTGATCAGCACGGTCAACGACGTGTTGAAGCTGCTCGAAACCCCTGGCGTAGATGTGACAATCGCAGGCATGCAGGTCAGGCCGCTACAGGCAGTAACCGATCCGTCGACAGACACACCGGGTATGCTCGAGCGATCGGCACGCTCACCAGGTGAGCCCGAGGAATCAGCCGGCTCACCAGGAATGTTCGAGCATGCGATGTTCTCACCGGGCGTGCTGAAGCGTGCCTCTCTCTCGTCGATTGTCGAAATGAGTGGCGTGGCAGTGTTCAGAGGCGACCGCCTGGTAGGATGGCTGAACCAGGAGCAGTCGCGGGGCTTCCGGTGGCTTCGCGGGGACGTGGTATCATCAGTCGTCGTGTTGACCGATCCGACGGATTCTCTGACAACCGTTAGCATGAGAGCCATGTCCGCGCGAACGCACGTGAACACTGCCATTGCCGGCGGCCGCCCGGTGGTAACTGTTCAGGCTGAGATCAGAGCCAACATCGGCGATTCCGACGTGCCTCCGGATTCCGACGCCCCGGAGAGTTCACGCAGCCTGAAGACCGCCCTGGAGTCGGTGATTCAGGCGGAAGTCGCAGCTATGATAGACCAGACAGCACGCGAGCTGCAGTCGGACATCTTCGGCTTCGGGACGGCGGTGTACAGGGCCAGTCCACGCGAGTGGCAACAGCTCGAGGGCCAGTGGAGCGACCTGCTTCGACAGATTGAGGTTGACATCGATGTGCATGCAAAACTGCCACAGACAGGCCTTTCAGTCTGGGGCCACTAGAGTGTAGGGCCAAGACTGCGCCGCACGATGCAGCAGCAAAGGGGTAGCGGATGAATCACGTAAGAATCACACAGCGGCAGCTGATCTCTCTCCTGGTGCTCGTTCGCATGACGCCTCAGACACTGAACTGCACCACCTTGAATATAGTGCGTATACCGACAATCGGCCTGATCGCAGACCTCATCGGCACCGCCCTCGCAGTTCCTCTGGTCTATCTGGTAGCCAAGGCGAGTGCGGGACGGCCGGGAGAGACCTTCTTCGCTCGTACTCGCAGAGTCCTCGGCAAGCCGGTGGGCACGATCGTCTGCGTTTGGATTACGATCTTCTTCCTCCTTATACCTCTGATGGTTCTGGGTTCTGTGGGGAACTCGTTCTCAACCGCGATCATGCCGGACACGCCCATGCTCGTCTTCGTTGTGGTACTTGCCTTTCTGGCAGCCAACGCAGCGCGAAGAGGGTTGGAAGTGGTGGGCCGTCTCTCAGAGGTCCTGGCACCCGCTGTTGTGACCGCTCTCCTGTCGATCGCGGTGTTCTCCGTCAACCGGATGGACTTCGGCTACCTAAGGCCCATATTCCTCCCCGGCGGCTATGGGGACCTGGTCGCTCCGGTCAGCAGCGTCTTCAGCTACTTCACCATGTTCACTGTCATCGCAATGCTGCTGCCTCACCTCGACTCGCCAAGGTCCGGCATCGCCAACTCCCTCGCGGCCTTGCTGATTTGCGGTGCCTTGATCGTCATCATGTGCATTGCAATGATCAGCACATTCGGTCCTACAACCAACGCAATTGTACTGCACGCATTTGCTTTGGCCCGAACGGCAAGCATCGGAACCTTCTTCGAGCGCTTCGAGGTCTTGATGATGGTCGTGTGGACGACCGGGGCTGCCACCACCGCAGCAGTCTTTATCTGGGCCGCGGCCGAGGCAATCGGAGAGGCTTTCTCGCTGAGAACCAGCGCAGCCATTGCCTACCCACTGGGTTGGATAGTCTCGCTGTTCAGCCTGACCAGCTTGAACACCACCTTCAGGTTCTTCGATTTCTCCACCGGCCCGTGGGTCATCTTCTCCGCGGCGACTGCCGTCCTCGTGACCGGTCTGAGCCTGTTCATCGCCATAGCAGACCGGCGAAAGGAGACAAACCCAGGATGATTCAGCATACCAAGATCACGGGAAGGCAGTTGTTTGCGGTTCTGGTCCTCATGAGACTAGTCCCGATAACGATAACGTTTCCTGCCGTGCATCAGTTGACCTACATTCAACATGCATGGATCGGCATGATTCTCGCGATCGCACTAAGCCTGCCAGCCGTATTCGTCATCACCAAGCTCGGCCAAGCCCATCCCAATCACAGTATCGTGCAGTATGCCCAGGACTACCTTGGACCCGTGCTCGGGAAAGCCGTCGGTGTGCTGCTGATATGGTACTTCCTAATAGTATCCGCACAGGTCGCGAGGGAAGTGGCCGACGCATTCGTCGTGGCCACAATGCCCAAGACTCCGACGGTCATCTTCGTGGCAGTCCTCGCACTTGTTTCCGCGACGGCTGCACGCCACGGCATCGAGGTGACGGCGAGATTGGGAGAAGCAATCCTCTTCTTCGCACTCGTCAGCACGGCGCTGATAGCTCTGCTGCCATATGATGCAATGAGATTTGACCGCTTGCTGCCACTGTTTCCAGGCCAATTGCGTGACCTCATACCCCCGGTCGCGGAATCACTGGCTTTCTACTCGCAGTTCATCCTCGCCGCCCTGATCATCCCTCACCTCGACTAGCCAAACAGGGCCGGCACGTACATAGCCTGGGCAGTTACGGTAACGGGATTGACTGCGCTGACGGTCGCTGTGTCGCTTACTGTCGTGTTGGGTCCCAATGCTCTGGACAGCACCCTTCCCACATTGAGACTGACACAGATGATAGCTCTCGGCGAGTTCATAGAGCGGACGGAATCAATCGTGATGGTGCTCTGGACATGGGTCGCAGCCGTGAAACTGGCTGCATTCATCTGGGCTGCCGCCGTTGCCACCAGACAGGTCTTTGGGCTCGAGAGCCACAAGAGCCTTGCATATCCGTACGCTGCGCTTGCGACTGTCTTCAGCACCATCTTCTTCGAGCAGCGGATGACGTTCCGTGAGTACCTGCACGACGTGTGGGGGCCCTTCTCGACTGCAATAGTCATATTCATCATCAGCGCTGTGGGACTAGGATATGTCTTCCGGCGGCTGCTGCCCGCGCTCCTGAGGACTCGAGGAAGGTAGGCCGCAGCATCTTGCTTCACCGTAAGCCGCGACAGCTCGCTTCCTCGTACAGCGCTCAGCAGGATATCTGGCACCCTTCTTGAAGATTACCAGTGGTAATCAGCGCATTTCCCAAGACCACCAATGACTTGCCCAAAGGAGACACTAGCTCTATGGATAGACTCAAGAAGTTCGTATCGTACTACCGATATGAGCCCTGGCTGTTCGCTCTCGACATGTTTGCCGCGAGCTGCATTGCTGTGATGGATCTGACGTTTCCGATCTTCACTCGCATACTGACCAAGGATCTCATCCCGAACAGGGAGCTCAGGATGATAATCATCCTGACTGCTGCGATGACGGCACTCTACCTGGCAAGGCTGGGCTTCCAGTATATCGTCAACTACTGGGGACATGTCGTGGGCGTGCGGATGGAATACAGAATGCGGAAAGACCTCTTCTCACACCTGCAGACGCTGGATGTCAAGTTCTTCGACAACACCAAGGTGGGCTACCTCATGTCACGCATAGTCAACGACTTGCGCGAGGTGTCGGAACTTGCCCACCACGGGCCGGAGGACCTGTTCATTGCCACCCTGATGCTCATCGGATCGTTTGCGTACCTGTCTACCATAAACCTGCAGCTCACAGTGATTGTGTTTCTCTGTGTTCCGGTCATAGGCTGGTTTGCGATGAGCTATCGAAAGAGGATGTACGATGCGTTCAGGATGGAGCGCGAAAGCATAGCCGAGGTTAACGCTGATCTCGAGAACAGCTTGTCCGGGATGAGAGAAACCAAGAGCTTCACCAATGAAGACTACGAAATGTGCAGATTCGATCAATCCAACAACCTGTTCCGAATCGCCCGAGAAGTGGCGATGAAGCGTATGGCCGAGTATACCTCAGGGCTCGACTTCCTGACGAATGTGCTAAACTTGGCAGTCCTGTGTGCCGGCGCCTTCTACGTGTATCGCGGGCTGATAGACTACGCAGATTTGATGACGTATCTGGTGTCAATCGGCCTCTTTCTGCAGCCGATTCGCAGGTTGACTGCCTTCACGCAGCAGTACCAGTCGGGCATGTCGGGGTTCGACCGGTTCGTTGAGCTGATGGCGGCGCGGCCGAGCATAGTCGACCGCCCGGACGCCAAGCCTCTCACTGAGGTCAAGGGTCACATAGAGATTCGCGACGTCTCCTTCGAGTACGCAGAATCAGAGTCCGTTCTGCACGGCATCAGTCTCGACATACGCCCGGGTCAGACTGTAGCTCTAGTCGGCTCGTCCGGCGGAGGCAAGACGACACTCTGCCGCTTGATACCGAGGTTCTACGACGTGGCATCCGGCCAGATTCTGATCGACGGTACGGACGTCAGAGACATCAAGCTCGAAGACCTGAGAAAGGCTATCGGACTCGTTCAGCAGGATGTTTTCCTGTTCACGGGCACCATCAAGGAAAACATCCTCTACGGAAGGCCGACCGCCACTGACGAAGAGATAATCGAGGCTGCGAAGAACGCCAACATCCATGCCTTCATCGACTCTCTTCCGGACAAGTACGACACCTACGTCGGAGAAAGAGGCATCAAGCTGTCCGGTGGACAGAAGCAGCGAGTGTCCATAGCCCGAGTGTTCCTCAAGAACCCGCCGATTCTGATTCTGGATGAGGCCACTTCCTCTTTGGACACAGTGACGGAGAGGCAGATCCAGGCGTCTCTAGCCAGGCTCTCCGAGGGACGGACCACTCTGGTGATCGCCCATCGGCTGTCTACAGTGCAAAACGCCGACCTGATAGTGGTGCTCGAGGAAGGTCGCATTCAGGAGATGGGCACTCACAGAGAACTTCTTGCCCGCGACGGCATCTATGCGAGGCTGTACCACTCGCAGTTTGAGCTGCTCTCTGACGTTGGGTAGCCGGTCCGTTAAGCAGATGGACCGGTGCACCTATCTGATGTCCGGCACCGCGCGCAGTCAGTTGGTGCACCTATAGCATGCACGGCGCAAGGCGCCCGCAACCCTTGCGAGGCAGATGGAACACCGCAACGAGGCAGGACATGAAACAGGCGGAGCTTTCTACTTTGCTCCGCCATCACGTGGAACCGAGCGAACTCTCTTCGCACCGTTGTACAGCCAGGTGGGTGATGTCACAGGCAGGCGCCCGGAACCACGGCAACCGGGATTTCGAATCCGGCTTCGTCTACCGTGCCGGTGCTTGCTGTACCGGTGCCAGCCGCGTGTCGTACTGGTTGGTCCATGACTTCCCTCGACTGTCCCTCACTACGATCTCGATGACGCAGGCATCTGCGGGCACATCAGGCACGTACAAAGGCCCGGACCACGTCATTCCCCCGTCTGTGGACCAGAATGAAACCTCAGGCAACCCCTCCACGCCACGGATCTTGGCTACGACCGATATCAGCTTCTGGTCGGATGAGACTGTGAGCTGGCCGACCTCTCCCGGCTGAACCGATCCCAGCGGTGTACTGACCGAAATGACAGGAGGCGTGGATGCTGATGCTCCCGACGTAAACACTATCTCCCTGGCTCTCGGGGCAATGCCGAAGTGGACCTGCTGACGCTCACCCTTGCTCAGCGATACCTTGACATGCGAGGCAGTCGTCAAAGTATAGCGAGGCGGCAAAGACCTGACATCCAGAGTCAGCGAGTAGTCTCCGGGCGGGACTTGCAGGTAGTACGCGCCCTCACTGTTGGTTACGGTGCGATAGCTCCCCTCCTGCCCAACTGCGACTACGACGACTCCGGGCACTCCGGTGCCTCCAAGCTCGCTTGTCTTGCCATCAGGTGAAACCTGGACTCTCCCGAATGCAGATGATACCTCGGCCAACTGAACCGCGATCCACAGTGTCTCATCCGGAGAAACATCGATCTCGATCGGCATAGGCGTGACGCATTCGAGACCCCCTGGAATGCTTTCAACTATCAGTGTGTACGGCCCGGGCTCCAGAGGCGGAAACGCATAGCGTCCTTCTTCATTCGTGCGTGCCCTGATGGTGTCCACCTTCATGACGACACCGGGCACGGGCAGATCATCATCATCCCAGACCCCATTGCTATTGAGATCGATGTAAGCGACGCCTTCGACAAGAGCATAGGCCTGTATGCCGGGGATAGGCAGTGCAAAGCGCTTTGTCAAGGATAGTCCAAGGACCATATCCTCGGTCCCGCTAGATGACCATGACTTCGTGACATCGAGACCCACTTCGAAGTCCTGTGCTACGGCATAGCCGACGCCGAGACTCAGCTCGGCCGACCATGGCTCCGCGCCAAGCTCTTCCCTACAGTGAGTCCCTGTTATGTGCCAGTCCCACTTCCCGGTGCGATACATGCCTCCCAGCTCTATCTCAGACTCGGGCAGCTTCTCGGAGACATCTGGAAGCGGGATCTTCTCAGTCCACTTGATCCACAGTGACAGGCCGCTGCCTTGCGGGCTATACATCAAACCGGCGCTCGCCCGCGAGAGCAAATCTCCTTTTGGCACGATACTGGGTGAGTTCGCCACCTGTCCATATACCCAGCTAAGCCAGGTAGGCGTCCGATACTGGAGGCGCGCAGAATAGGCAGACAGATCGTCGATTTGGCCGGATACCAGATCCCTCCGTGTCTCGTTGTGTGCCTGAAGCCACAGAGAGACCCTGCCGATACTGCACGAGGTTCCGACGGTCGCTCTGCGCGAATCGGAGATCGCCTGGTTTGACGCAAGATCAACCTGTTGACTGCCGCCAACTGACGCAGACAGCGTCACCAGATCGAGCAACGTTGTGCTGCCTGTCAGAGACGCACTGTAGTATGCATGAGAAGGCTTTGACTGGTCTCCAGCGATGTTGTCTCGCGATGCTGAGAGTGACACTCCTGCGTACAGACTCTTCGCTAGCTGCTTCCCTGCGTTGAGCCCGACCCCAGCGCGGTCGGCACCTTCTCCCGCGTATGTCGCCTCAGCGATGGAAGCACTGCCCTGAACGAAGCCGGTTGGGTGGGTGACTCGGGCCGAGGCAGAGGCCGAGAATCCCCCCGAGGAGCTGCCCTGGCGACTGTGAACGACCCTGGCACTCAGTTCTAGTCTCTTCCCCAGCAAGGCACCTACCTCTATTCCGAGACGCTGTGATGCGATGCCATCGTTGTCAACGTACGAAGCAGCACCGGCCACCCGCACGCTCGAGCTAGGGGCATAACTGGCTACGACACCGGTTCGCCGCACTCCCTCCCTATGCCCGACGAACCCAGCCAGGGTACCCTCGCCGAACCTGAACAGCCATGACAACCCAACTCCACGCATCAGTCCGAGTGGACCAAGATGCTGCCCTACATGGCCTACACCGAACTCTCTGACCTTATCCTTGTATTGGAGGTAATACGAAGAAACGCCCTTCTCTAGGTCGGCGGATGCTATTCCTAGACCCAAGCTGTACCGATCGTAGTAAGTGCCGTGAGCCGAGAGACGTCCCGTAACCTTGATCGAATCGCTGGACTGCCCGGCTACTGCAGAGAGCGAAGCCTCTGCCGGAATCCGCCACCCATAGTCGATCCAGGAGTGATCCTCTGCCTTATGTACGCGGCGCAGTGAGTAGGAACATATGGCTGGTCTGGGCAAATGCTCTGACTGAACCATCACGATGAGTGATCCTTCGCCTGCGGCGCCGGGAGCTACTGACACCTCAAACCCAAGCCTCACAGACTCACCTGCGCCGACAGTCACCGAACTGGGCAGCCCCGTGACCGACCATTCGGTATTATGCGTGACAGATATGGTGTAGGTGTCGGTCGCGTTGCCCAAATTCTCCACAAGCAGGCCGGCCTGTCTCGGCTGACCAGACTCAAGCCAGATCGCCTGAGTCTCAGGAACAATCCTCACCCCATAGACTGAATTCACGTGAATAGTGGTCAGCTCTTCCGCGATAGGCCTGCCCCCCGCGTCAACAACCCTGAATGTGACGGCGTAGTCTCCTTCGGCCTCAGTGTCGGGAACCTGGAAGGTGACAAACACAGGTCTCTCAAGGCCAGCTGAAACTCGCACGCGGCTAGCTGTGCTGGTTGCCCTCCATCCGACTGGGACTGCCGCCTCAACGAGGCAGTCTAAATCGTCAGAGCTCACATTATGTAGCCGACACACTAACGTGCAGAACTCGCCCGGGTTAGCGCTCCTGCTCTCTGGCAGTGCGAGACGGACTGCGTCTGGACCGTTTTCGCCGGCAAGACCTACTACAGGAAACAAGACGCAGACAACCAGCACTAAGGCCGCAGAAATCCCTCTCATAGTGCATCGACCCAGGCGCCATAGCACCTTAGCAGAATGGCCGTAGTCACCATCTGCCACCTCCGTGACGAAGTAGCGCTCTCATTCACCTATCTCAAACTCAACCTGGGATCCAACCAGGTAGTCTCCACCGAAATCGAGGACCACCACGGCGACATAGAATCCGGGATCTAGCTGGCCAGCCAGAGTCGTCCTTACCAACCTCTGGTAGCCAGGAAGCACGCGCGCACGACCGATTCGGGCTGCTCCAACAGAGTCGCCATGTTCGTTGATGAGGTTCACGGTTCCCGTGAGTTCAAGATGAGCTAACCCAGTATTTGTCACCAGACTCCGTATTTCCAGAACCGATCCTTCACCAGCCTCGAGGTATTCAACTGCGCTGTCCTCAATGACGAGCTCCTTTTCCGACTCCGAGTGAGCAGTCACGATGAGCTTGATCCCGTAGGTCTTGGATGCAGCAAAGACGGCCGTTCTACCCTCGCCAAAATCAGAACTGCTGATGACCTTGGGCTCGGACCTTACCATGATCATCGCCCAGAACGAGCCGACGCTATCCGGCGGCACCTCAATCCTGTATTGGATAGGACGCGTTTCGCCAGGGCTGAGCATCATCGACGCCGGAGCGACGGTGAGCATTCCTGCCAGACTGCGATCAACCGTGCCGTGTTCGTGGATCGACACAGCTCCTGAGGGATCATACTCCCAGTCAGCTAAGAGCACTTGTACACCCTCCGGCTCCGTGCCCAGGTTGTGGACCTCAATCGCGCCCGTCAGAATCTCTCCAGGTACGGCGGAGAGGTTCAAGTTCAGAGTGGAGACGCCTATCTGTGGACCGATCTCTTCCATCTCAGCGAGGTCAGGCTCGTCTGCAGCAGAAACCAGATCCGACACAGACATCAATCCTAGGCATAGCACAACTACGGATGCAAGTAAACGATAGCGCAACTCCCTAATGCTCACTGCAGATCCTCTCCCATCCTATTGGTCCGGGCTTCTCAAGAACGGTTCGAACCTGACACGGAACCGGTATTGACCTCGAATCACCGGATCGGGGGCTTCAAGGTCAGGGCGACCCCTCAGATCGACGCGGTATTTCACCTCGATTGTCGCGTTTCCGTCGCCCACAGCCTTCCACTCTGTCGGCACTGCCCAAGATGACCAGTCCGACCAGGCTTCTTGTGTCTTCGACCTTGATCTAAGCTGCAGAAACGACGCGTCGGGCTCCCTGGCGCCGTTGGGCCACGAAATCCGCTCCACAATCACCGAGAGCCCCCAGTACCAGTTAGACCTAACCCCGATCTCCATGGTACCACTCAGCTCGGCATATCCCTCGTCTATCTCACGCCGGGTGAAGTGCCCTTCTGAGGTCAGATCAGAGGTTGACACATCGACTTCCACCGACACATAGGGCTCTTGAGCGGCCACGTGCCCGCTATCCACGAATGCGAACAAGAGTACGCCGTAGACAAGGCCAACTATACTGATCGCTGCGATATGCTTTGTGCACCTAACCAGACCCGGTTGTCTGCTGAGCACATGCACCCTCTCCCTTGTGATGAGCAGCAGCTGGAGACTGATGGTACGACTCCCCAGCCGCCACTCATTCATCCGCTCGGATGTGACCATTCGCTGGAGTGTCGCGGCGTCGAGGTAACGCCGCAACACTGCCAGTCCGCATTGTCTAGACGGCGGGCACCTCGGGCACCTCGTCCGTCTCCACGACCACGTAGTCTAGATAGAACGTGTAGGTGCCTGACGGGATGACTACGCCCTCTTGTGCTGCCTTCGCGAGGTTCAATGCGATGTCGATCTGGATTCGATCGCCCGTGCCAACCCCCGAGGTTGGACCGCCCCAGCAGAGTGTCTGATAGCTTCCTTCTCTGCCAACACCCGGATACGCTGAACCGGCGCTGTCGACGTGTTGCCAGCCGTTCGCAACGAAGTCCTGCTGGTTCGCGTCTACAAGCCCTACAGCCTGAGCCTGGATAAGGTTCATTGAGATGTACCTGTTGTTGTCATCAGGGTTACCGCTTGGGCTGCCAACCGCCACGTTGCTTCCTAGCTGTGACATGCTAGTGAGCACGTCATCCTCATACCAGACCTTGTAGTCACCGTCGTTCATGACGTTCGCCGCTATCAGGTAGTTCACGGTCGACGATACCTTCAGCCTGTGGATGTTCGGGAAGATCGCCAGGCCGGAGTCGATTTCCGCACGCTTGAACCCTTGACCGGATCCGCTTGCCTTTACGAAACTGAGGTATACGACGTCAGAGATGTACAGAGTCACCAGCCCATCGTTGCCACCAACCGGGGTGATCTTCACATCCCTTCCAAACTCCGCTGCTTGAGCCATCGCCACAGCGCTCAGGCAAAGGACCATGGCCAATGCAATTGCTAGAACTCTTTTCATCTTTCATCGCTCCTTTTTTGCTCAATTCCAACAACAACGCTAGGTACCCACGATATCTTCGCATCCGTGGCTGATTCGTCACTCATGTGTGCCTGTGGCATCCCCCTCCTCGATGCGTTGTGGCCGTGCAACCCGAGATTCCTCAGTTCAGTCAGAGGCACCGACAGTCTACGTAACCTATGCTATGACCAAGCTAAAGCGACGGTGCGTGAGTGGCACGGCTTGTCTCATTCACTAATATATGTTTGAACGCACAGCATTATGCACGGGCATAGACAAGGGGTTTCGCGTCATTGCATCGGTATGCCAAACCACCACCTAGTATGCCCATGAACGTCAAAGAATGAACCGCCCGAGGGCAGAAAACGCTCGGGCGGGGACCCTGAACGAGGTATGGTCGGAGGCCTCATGCCAAGACCTGATACCAGTTCTTCCAGATTGACAGCTCAGGCATTTTGTGGTAGTTTAGCCTTGAAGACACATCACAAACGTTTGTTTATCATAGGCTGCCTGTGGGTATGGGGGTACAGAGCGCAAGATCTGCGCGGCACATAGAGCGTTTTCCTGCTTCTGCTCAACAACTGTGAAGGGGAAGGTGCGAAAGTGGCGACAACCATGCTGGCGCCGAAGTCCAGGAGCTTCCAGAAGACCATCAGCTACCTGAGGAAGTACTGGACGCTCTATCTGATGCTCATCCTGCCTATCGCCTTTTTCGTCATTTTCCGATACATCCCGATGATGTACATACAGATCGCCTTCAAGAGGTACAGCATTGTCAAGAGCCCGTGGGAGATGCCTTTGGCGAACAACCACGGCTTTGAGTACTTCATCAAAGCGTTTGCCAACCGCGACTTCCGCTTCGCAGTGCGCAACACTCTGATGTTGAATCTCCTCGACTTGCTCGTAGGCTTCCCGGCACCGATCATACTCGCACTGCTCCTAAACGAGCTGCCCTTCAAGCGGTTCAAACGCGTCACTCAGACCGTGGCATACATGCCGCACTTTCTCTCATGGATCATCATCTACGGCATGACTGTACACCTCCTCGCCCCCACCAGCGGCCTGGTGAACATCGTGTTGGGCCGCCTGGGGTTCGAGCCTATTCCCTTCCTCAACAACAGCACACTCTGGGTGGGCACCTACGTATTGTTAGGAGTCTGGCAGAGTGTCGGCTGGAACACGATCATATACCTAGCAGCTCTCACGTCCATCAATCCTGAGCTCTACGAAGCGGCTGCAGTGGATGGAGCCGGCCGCTTCCGGATGATTTGGCACGTAACGCTTCCGGGCCTGCGGCCTACGATCATAACCCTGCTCATTCTAAGTCTTGGACGAATCCTGAGCAGCGAGTTCGACCGGCCGTATGCCCTGGGGAACGCGCTTGTCAACAACGTCTCCAACGTGATCGCAACATTCGTCTACACATACGGTATTCGGGGTCTGCAGTTCTCGCTGACGACAGCGGTGGGGCTGTTTCAGTCTGTGGTTTGTGTCGTCTTCCTGTTTGCAGCGGATGCTCTTGCTAAGAGGTTCGGCGAGCGCGGCATCTGGTAAAATGCGCACAGTCTAACCGGAAGAGAGGACTTGTAGCATGATCAAGTCAAAGAGCTCGAGAGTCGGTGACTATATAATCGCCTTCATCTGTCTCTTGCTCATGTTGGCCTGTCTGCTGCCGATGCTCAATATTCTGGCGCGCTCTCTCAGCTCCGCCCAAGCGATCATCCGAAATGAGGTCTTTCTGTGGCCAAAGGGCTGGAACATAGAGGCCTATCGTTTCGTGCTCACTGACTCGAAGTACACCTGGTCGCTCATATGGACTGCGATACTGACCGTGATCTGCACCATAGTGTCCATGACAATGACAATCCTTTGCGCTTTTCCTCTCACCTACGACAAACTCAAGGGTCGGCGCTTCTTCAACACCTTGATTATCCTTACCATGTATTTCAGCGCCGGAACGATTCCGACTTACTTGCTGCTCAAGGACCTGGGTATGATCAACAAGCCGATTGTGCTCATAGTCCCGAACTGCTTGAGCGTGTTCTACATGATCATCATGCGCAGCTACTTCTACGGCATTCCCGAGAGCCTGCGCGAGTCGGCAGAGATAGACGGCGCAGGACCGATTCGGATACTCACAAGTATTTATCTGCCTCTATCCAAACCCGTGCTCGCCACGCTTTCGCTTTTCTACGCTGTCGGGCGATGGAACGGGTTCTCCGACGCCCTGATGTTCCTGGGCAACAACAGGAAGTACTACCCCATCCAGTTGCTGCTGTACAACATAATCAAGAGCATAACCAGCATTGAGGTTACTACTCAGGAGGGCTTCGCCACTCCGGGACTGAACGAGACGATTCAGGCTGCAACTGTCATGTTCGCCACTGTGCCGATCCTGATGGTGTATCCATGGTTACAGAAGTACTTCATATCAGGTGCAACGTTGGGAGCGATCAGGGAATAACCAGTGAATTAAGACACGGCGTGTCTGAAAAGATACAAACGTGTCTCTGAACACAAAAAAGAACACATTACAAAGAAGGAGGAGTAAATGTGAAAAAGGCTCATCTCCTACTGGTTGGCTGTCTCACATTGGTGGTACTGTTGGCAGTCTGTTCGACGGGAATCCTCTTTGCCGCAGACAGCGACGAACTCGTCAACGGCAGATTCGTCAAGACCAAACGCATTACTGTCGAGGTCTACGACCGCAGCAACGCTGGTGGCTCCCCGCCAGAAGACAACTTCTTCACCGACTTCATCAAAGAAGGATTGCTGCGTGATCACAACATCGAAGTCGAGTTCGTTCCGGTCCCTCGTTGGACGGAGGTCGAAGTGCTGAACAACCTGCTGGCCGCTGGCGATGCGCCCGACGTCTGTGTCACCTACAGCTATCCAACGATCCAGACCTATGCCAGCATGGGCGGCGTGCTTGACCTGGCCCCCTACCTCGAGAAGTACAAAGACCTGCTGCCGGATCTGTGGGGCTGGCTGGGCGACGACAATATCTATTGGAACAGGGACCCTGAGTCAGGCACGGTGTGGGCTGTCGAGGCCAGGCTCGCGCACAATACCAGAATCAATACGTTCGTTCGCGAGGACTGGCTGAAGAAGCTCGGCCTTGAGCCGCCGACAACCCTGGAAGAGTTCGAGGCCATGCTGTATGCGTTCAAGAACAACGCGGAGCTGTTGCTCGGCAAAGACGCAGACAAGATGATCCCCTACTCGACCAGCTTCGATATTGGCTGGCGCAACAACTACCTGTTGACCTCCTTCGTTCCCGAGAGCCTGACCGACAAGGAGCGCTACATCTACGGCTTTGACGACAGGCAGTTGCTGCTGCCGGGCTACAAAGAAGGAGTCAGGAAGCTCAATGAGTGGTACAACGCCGGCCTGATTTGGAAGGACTTCCCGCTTTACGGTGCAGGTGACCAGACTGAGGACAACCTGATGAAATCGGGCTATGTAGGAGCCTTCCAGCACAACTGGGACTATCCGTACCGCGACGGTGAGAACGGTATCCACAACAGCCTGCAGAGGCTAGTCGGTGAGGACGCTGTGTTTATCGCAGTCGACTGCTTCAAGAACGATGCCGGGTTCTACAGGAAGTTCCTCCCGGCTCCGGTTGACCGCAAGGTCTTCTTCCCGTCCACCAATGATGAGCCGCTTGCCTCGCTGCTGTATCTAAACTGGATCACGAAGCTGGAGAACCGGAAGTTCCTCCAGATTGGCGAAGAGGGCACAAACCACATTGTCCTAGAGGACGGCGCCATCCAGATGCTGTCGGTAACCGGCAACAAGATCATGAATTCGCCGCAGAACATCGACTACACCATCACGATCAACGGCTTGGAGCTCGGCGATCCCGAACTCACCATCAAGTCTCTGGCGCTCGCGTACCCGGGTGTCGACGCGAGATTCATCGAGATAGCATACCCGATCACCAGCAACGACGCACGCTACGAAAAGAATGTCCAGGTGGGCGATATCAGGGCTGAAGAGGGCATGGGTCCCGCGCTGAAGGAGAAGCGCGACAACCTGCTAGTTCAGGCAGTAGTCGCCAAGCCTGGTCAGTTCGATACAGTGTGGGATAGAGGCTTCGAAGACTACCTCGCCTCCGGCGGCCGGGCGATCATCGAGGAGCGCAAGGCCAAGTACGAACAGTACTACGAATAGGTCTCCGACGCATTAGCAGGACCAGCAATACGTTCGTAAAGTACGAGCAGTACTGCGAACAGGCGCGATTAGCAGGGGCCGGCACAAGCTGGCCCCTGCTGTGACGCGGCCATGACCTCGGCGTGCCCATCGGCCAGAGCCACCATGACCGGGCTGACAAGACAGAGCTGTGGCCAAGGGCCGCCAGGATCAAGCGTCACCTTGACCACGGATGACCTTGACTGACCGAGGCGACGAACAGTGGTCAGGACTGAGTGCGATCATCACAACGAGAGAGGGCTGCCGGACATCGTCCGGCAGCCCTCTAGTCTTCAGGACAGAAAGCGGAGAGTCCCTCCGCTGGGCATACGGCCCTGCCTGTTTAGTAGCTGACAGTCTGATCTACGACGCTCCGTCCGGACACCTGCAGCCCTCGTATCCACTTCTCCGACAGGTTGTCGATGTAGGGTTCGATCCGAAGGTCCCACACACCCTCTGCAATGGCGACCTCATACGCCTGGCTCCTGTCGTTATAGTTCAACCAGTAGTAGTTGTTCATACCGTCAGTCGAATACAGACGCAGTTGGGGTCTCGATGTCGGTTCGCCGTTCACGAGCACCTTGATCCGAACCGTGCCCTTGTCGGCCAGCCGCACCTCTCGCTCGAGTGTCTCGCCTCCGCGCACCTCCAGGCCCTCGATCCACCGGTTCGATATGCCCGAAATGCGTGGCTCGATCTCGAGATCCCACGTGCCTTCTGCGACCCCGAGCTGATAGACATTGCGGTCGTCGTTGTAGCTCATCACGTGCCAGTCACTTGGGTCGCCAGCAGGGTACAACCTAAGGGCAGGATCGGACGCAGGCTGGCCGTTCACCAGGACAGAAACCTCAACCTTTCCAGCTCCGCCGATCTGCACTCGGCGTTCGAGCGTCTCACCCTTGGCGACAGTGAGGCCGCTGATCCATCTATCGCGATAGCCCGCTATAGTCGATGACACGAGAAGATCGTACGTACCAGGCTCGACCTTGGACTCGAACACGCCCTTGTTCGTAGTGCCACGATCAGGAGCTTTCTCCTGCATCCTGACGCCGCCCACTGTCTGGCTAGCCTTGTAGAGCTGGAGAACGACGTCCGACGTCGGTTGATCTTCCAAGAACGCTTTCACTCGGATCGCAGTCGCGGCGCTTAGAACGACCGACAGCTCGACGGACTCACCCGCAGGCACACGCACATCATTGACCCGCTCGCTCTCAAACCCCTCGACTTGCGGGACAACGACCACGTCGTACGCTCCCTCAACCACTTCGACCTGGTAGCGGCCGGATCGGCCCATCGACGGCACCCAAGCAAGCAACTTATCACCGTCGTAGATGCTGAAGCTAGCCCCATCCAGAGGCTTTCCGTCCGCGATCGCACTCACCTCAAGCATGCCGGTAGGAGCGAAGTCCACCACCACTTCCTTGGTCCGTCCGGAATCAACAGAGACACTTGGAACAGTGCGCATCTGCTCTGGGATGCTTGAATAGGTGCACACCAAGTCGTAGGTACCTGCGTCGACGACGGCTGTCAGCTGACCGCGAACAACCTGGAACGTCCCGACAGAACTGCCGTGGCTGTACACCGACGCTGTGACCCTGTCGAGAGGCACAGCCTTGCCTCCGGCAGTAGGCTTCAGGATGATGGTCCCCGGCACGTTCAGCTCCAGGACAACCGTCGTAACCTGTCCGGGATGCACGTCTATCTCCGCGGTGCTGCTCTCGTAGCCACTTTGCCCGAAGGCCTTTGCTCCGTAGAAGCCTGCCGGAACAATTGCCTCTTTGTAGGCACCATGCTGAGGTAGATCCAGAGTGGCTTTGTACCCATCCAGATTGACCCTGCTGTCGGCGGTCACATCAGTATCACCGGCGAGCACCGTGGCTCTTACGACACCGAGCATGTCGGAGAGGTCCACCACTACCCGAGTGGTTTCTCCACCACTCAGAACGGTGCCCGTGACAGCTTTATCGACCCGGACATCACCGACATAGGTCACCTTCAGATCGACCGGCCCCGGAGTGCCTGTGTAGGCCAAGAGACTGCTTCCCGTGCCAAGCTGCCCAATAACCTCTCCGCGCCGAGACACAATCAACTCACACTGGCTGGTCACATCGCGCCCCATGAACTGAACAGCTACCTCAAGCTGTGCGGGCAGCTCTCCGAGATCGAAGTCGACAACAATCCCCTTGTCTGGCGAGATGCGAACCATGCGCTCGCCGCTCAATGCTGGGTAGTCCTTGTGGACGACTTTGACGAGATACTCTCCTGCCGGTAGCGCGGTCGTGGGCGGCAGTCCTCGCCAGCCGACCTGTATAGCTCGGCCGGATTGCGACACCTCGATCTGAAGCCGATCACTGACATCCTTGCCGCTCGCGCGAGCAGTCACCCGGAGCCCTCCGGCGAGTGAACCGAAGTCGAGTTGCACGCTGGTGGTCTGTCCTGGCGTCAGCAAGACATCCGACTGGGATGCAGTCAGCGTATCAGGACCGATCGCGAGGTAACCCCGCACCGTGTAGACTCCTTCGCCGAATGAGGCTGTCATGACCGGTTCAGATCCCGGCACCCCATCAAATACGACGGTGCCCGCCGAGTCGAGAATCTCTATGCGTGTCCTGTCGAGGACACTCTGTCCACCGCCAATGGCCGTAATCTCAAGAGTCGGTGGCGCAACCACCTTCACTAGAATCGACTGGAGGGCCTCGGCCAGAGAGTCGCGGTCATTGGCGCTGTAGTACTCGCCGATACACCGCACCGTTGCCTCTTCCTTGGCCGAGATCGCAAACCCCACGACGTAAGGCTTCATGATGACACCCTTTTCCTGCAGCTCAAGGCTCACTGCACACGGATCTATGCCGCAACTCTCTTGTCCATCAGTGATCAGGACGATGACATTGCGGTCACCAGGGTTCATCGGGAAGTCCTTGGCTGCGAGCTGCAGAGACAGTCCGATTGGTGTTCATCCTCTAGGTTCGAGGGATTCGACTATACGTATAATGTGATCGCGCACCTCTCCGACGGTTCCAAACGGTTGGAGCAACTCTGAGTCCTGACAGGCGTACTCATCGATCACCTTTGAACCGTAGACGCGAAGGGCGATGTACAGCCCTGGCTGATCCTGCAGGCTGCCGATGACGTCCCTCAACACACCCTTGGCCACAGCCATGCGAGAGACACCACCGCTGATCTGATCCCGCATACTCAGCGACGAGTCAAAGACGAATTCTATGTAGGTATCTTCATCTTGACTTGCAGACACAACCGTTGCAGCTGCAACCACTGCAAGTAGAGACAGAGTCACCGCAATCAGCACAGCGGCCCTCGAGCGCAATACGCGTGACTGACTGTTCACTGTGAATTGCCTCCTTATGGGCCGAATACACGATCTGGCATATGCACAAGAGTGTCTGAGCATGTTTGCCTGCCGAGCATCGCTGCAGCTCCCGCCATCTCCCTTCTTCCGGGATTGCGCGCTGAATGTAGGTTGTAAACCGATCAATCGACTACGGTGAACTCTGAACAATGCCTCACAACGCTAGTATTGTTCTGCCTCTACCTCAGGTCTCCTTCCTACACCCATGGCGTCTGGCTGCGAATACGACTCTCACTGACGGCGAACGCAGGGACATCAAGGTACTTCTCGTTGTCAAAGGAGGGCAGCCTCGAAGATCGGAGCTGAGGGGACTGCAGCCCGTGAACTACTGAAGACCCGGGAGGCTAGACACAAGAAACGTAGCCGGGAGGGCTACGGAGGAGTGAGTCAGAACTCGCACAGGCCTGATCGTTGACAAGACGAAACTTACGGCACCTGCGGCCTGCCTCTCATTGCACGAACCTACGGGTCCACGCACTTGGTTTGACCAACACACTTGCTCTGTCGCAGACGGGGCAGACGGGGCTGACGTCAGTCGGCCTGACGCATCTCCAGAACCTCAAACGGCTGTGTGAACGCTTCCCCACCCGGCCCTGTGAGTACAGCCCTCACATACTTCCCGATGCCCTGAGTCCTCGTATACTCGAGCCTTTCTCCTGTGTGGATGGCCCGCCCCTCGGAGATCCACGTGACCGAGTCATAGTCTTTTCCTGTGACAGTGATCGATTGGGCTGTTTCGTCTATATCAATAGCGACTATCGTGGGGGCCTCGCCCCTCGGGTCTGGTATGGTATATCTAGAGACAAAATAGAACTGGCCTGCTTCCACTGCATTTCGCACGGCTACGTACGTCAGTTCTGGCAGAAGGAGCACATTCCAGCTAGCCCCCACCATGCCTCCGGGGACGTCATAGCGGTTGTGCGAATCGTCGTTCGCAAATCCCCATACCATCTTTGTGGGCAGCAACTCGGTCAACACCTGATCCCACAGCATCCTGTCGTTGTAGCTTCCATTTCCAAACCTGTCCTTCTGGTTTATGACCTCCATCCCAATCAAGTGAGGGTTCTTCCTGTAGGAATCCACATACCACTTCAGTGAGAATCTCTCGGGGTTCTTCTGGTTGAAGTACTCACTATGGTACTGACCTGGATGTGCCCAGACTGCGAGTCCTCCGTTGTTCGAGACTCCCGCCATCGCGAGAATCTCAGAACCCCGTCCCTTACCCGGGTAAGTATTGAACAGGCTCAGCAAGTCGTGTGGGCCGGTGTAGATCTCTTGTCCCGGTACAGCTACTATGTCGATGGCACCAGGATCTCTGCCGTAGTCTGTCCACGGGTACGTTACCTGATCAGATGCCTGCTGGTGGCTGTAGTCATGATCGGTTATGGCCAAGACACTATACCCACGATCGTGGTACGCATCTATCATCTCTGCAGGCGTGCCCGTTCCATCGCTCCTGGCAGTGTGAGTATGGAAGTTCGCTTTGTACTGGCCAAACGTCTGCCAATCAACCGCTTCGTATAGATTTCTCACCGTTCTGACAGGATCATGCACCTGTTCGCCAGCCAATGATCTCATCGACTCTCCGATCGTCAGAAGCCCTGCTATGCAGGACGATATTATCAGCAACACTATCCTAGTCCTTGCAGACATCGCCACGCCCCCCGACTTCCGTTCAGAGGTGAGCAAGCCAACTAAGAGGTTGACCAAATGTGTATGACCCAATCCTCACTGCAGTGCTGAGGAGCTGCAAAAGTCGCCAGCCCTCCAGCCCAACCTATTAGCTCTCTTGACTCCACGGAATCGTCGACCGGGTTGTAGGACTCGACGGTATAGCTTCCTGGAGCGATATCCAGCGATATGCTCCCTAAGGGTTCGGGCTGGTAAGCCAAGTACTCCTTGCCGGGGCAAAAGAGGCAATAACCAGTTGAGCAAATGCTCTTGTCATCAGTAGGGATTGCATCAGCGAGGTGTTTGAGCTTGTTGGCGTAACGCAACGTATCCCCCAGACTCTTGCGCTGCGGGTCCCACTGGGGCAGCGTTGACACTCCTGGAATGGGATGATCCTTCACAGGATCCATGCCGAGCCACCAAGCCACATCATATCCGTCCATGTGCCAGGGATGATACCCTCTGAGGAAGGCCTTCCACGTCCAGTTGCGCTGGTCCAGCGGTGTGAACTTGTCGACCCCTACATGATTCCCGAGATGATCGTTATCAAGGAACTCTGGCTTGCCGTGCGACACCACTGGGGGATCCCTGTAGTACAGGTCGTCTTTCGTTCCCCACAACAGGTCATCTGCCTGAGGACCATAGATGTCTGCGCTACTAGAGAACACTGCATCGTTCCCTGTGAAGGAACCGGCAGAGTAGTATATCAGGTGCTGCTTCCGCATTGTGCGTTCTCTTTCGCGGATGCAATCGATGAAATACCTCGTAAACGGCGGGTAAGGGTCCTCATTTCCCATTTCCCAGATCATGTTGTCGAAGTCGTTGAGCGTATCGACGAGCTTGCTCACGTACGCCTCCCAGTACCGGAGGATGTCAGGATGGTCTATGCTGTGGATCACCGTCCCGTATCCCTTTCCTTCAGGGTCGCCGTCTATCCCGTTCACGTTGTTCTTCTTGTTCATCGGATGTGCAGTCCAGTTCCGAAGGTTGAAGTCGTGGTTGGGCAAGGCCCCACTGAATCCCTGAAACACCATGACGCTTACGTACAAGCCCTGTCGGTCTGCCTCGGAGACGAATGCGCGGAGGCTGTCGAAGTACTTCTGATCGAGCTTATCGAGATTGGACCGGCCATCACTCTCCCTGACCCAAATCCCGATATCGCCCCGATTGTGCTCCCAAGACCACATCCTGATGAAATTCAGTCCCCAGTGTCGACAAAACCTCAGGTAATCCAGCCATTTCTGCAAATCCCAGTCGATCATCCAGGTATGAGATGAAACGAGGTACAGAGGCTTGCCGGACCCATTGTCGAGGTATCGGTGGTTTTTTGCATGAACCCTCAGCAAGGGATATCTTCCCCCTCACGGATAAGCGGTCGCTTCTCGCTGACCCTTGCTTACTGCTACGCGTGATCTACCAGCGGCCCCGCATATCAATGTAGAGATACGCTCACTCAGCAAAAACTTCCTCAAATCGAACCGCTGTCGTCATGTAACGCGTCAAGCCGGTCTCGTGCTTCCACAGCTGCTGAGCCCATGTCGGTGCCGCCTCGTCCATACGCAACAGCGGTACCCGTTGTACCAGTCGGCCTGCCTCATCACCGACACGTACCCAGCCGCGCACCGTGCTGCTTCGGAGTATGGCTTCAGCCACCTGCATGACTTGATGGCCATCCTCAAACGTGGCAAAGTCGCATCTATCTACGCCTACTGTCTTCCCATCGACAACGAACTTGTAGAACTCCCGTATGCTGTTCAGCAGGGTATCGTTCCATCCTTCCGGATGCCCCGCCGGCAAGCGGGTGTAGTGGGCCGCTTCGGCGGACAGCTGATCAGGCGCTCTCATCATGAGTAAGCTAGCGCTGTCCCTGTTGCCGATCCGGATCTCATCTGGTCTTTCCTGACTCCAGTAGAGTGACGACTTGGTTCCGTCTATCTGGAAGAACAGGTCGTTCTTCCTACCCGCGCTGACCTGGGACACATAGAAGACCCCCTTGGCTCCGTTCGCCATGCGGAATAGGACGGCGCCGTAGTCTTCTGTTGATATCCGGTGGAGCTGAAACTCCTCACCGCATCCTTTCGAGAAGGTCGCTCCGCGATGGCCCAAGCGCTTCTTCCTGATCGGTATTAGAGTCGCGAGGTCTGCGCACACCTCGGTCACTCTCGAGCCAACCACTGTCTGAACTGCGTCGATCCAGTGCGATCCGATATCCGCGATCGCCCTCATCGGCCCACCGACCGATGGTTCAAGACGCCAGTTGTAGTCGGTGTCAAACATGAGCCAGTCCTGAAGATAGGCTCCGTGTACGAGCATCACATCGCCTATCTCTCCGGCTGCGACCTTTTGTTTCATCTCCCGGACCATGGAGTTCATCCGGTAGTTGAAGTTGACCCCATGAACGATCTTCGGATTACGCCTCAAGCAGTCAAGCATCGCCTGGGATTCCTTCGTGTCAAGGGCGAGAGGTTTCTCTGAGAACACATGCTTGCCAGCACGTATCGCACTCACGTTTATTGCCATGTGCATGTTGTTGGGCGTGCAATTGTGTATGACGTCGACATCGTCCAGAATCTCATCTAGAGCTACGCCGCATTTGGGCACCCGATGCTCCGCCGATCTGGTTAGCGCTAACGAGTAATCGCTGTCGACTATGGCAGTCAGCTCCGCTAGGCCAATCCTGCGTATGGCATCGATATGCCGTTCACCGACAAACCCCGCACCCACGACACCCACCCGCAATGGTCTCCTCACAGCTCTCCCCTCCCCAACGCAGGTGCAGGGCACCCGCACCTGCTCTTTTTAAGGCGGGACTGACGTCAGTCGGCCTCACGCATATGCAGAACCTCAAACGGCTGTGTGAACGCTTCTCCACTTCGGCGAGAATCTCTCGGGGTCCTTCTGGTTGAAGTACTCACTATAGCACTGACCTGGATGTGCCCATACCGCGAGTCCTCCACCATCTGCTACGCCCGTCAGTGCGAGCACCCCGGAACCCCGCCCATTGCCCGGAGGTGTTGAACAGGCTCAGCAGATCGTGTGGGCCGGTACTGTCATCGACTAGTTCGACGATGCCCTATTGTAGTGACAGCCCTTCACCGAGTAGCAGAACCCAGTCTTCATCACCGTGAGAATTGGTCCCTGGGGTCTTGACTCGGCACGTTTCGCGGCAGGGAGACGCATCGGTACCAATGATTGACCCATTGGTCGGGTCAAACCAATAGGCGTTTATGCTCTGACTGAGTATACGGGTGTTCACTTCGAGGGTTCTTTCTGTTGGAACATAGATGACAGCTACGCTACCATCAGTCGCGTAGGCCGCGGGGGTGAACTCGGCTTCAGCGCCGCAGCCCTCAATGACAAGAGCGCGCTCAATATCAGGCACGAGATGCTGCCACTGCAGCCTCTCAAACAGCTTTCGAAGATGACTCATGCTGTGCGCTCCAGGCGCATCCATGGCAGTGCGCCAAAAACAAGTGGCGATCCAGATGTCTTTGTTACCATAGGTCTGCCCCGCGGTGCCCAACAGCACACTCGTCCAGGCGTATTGCCTAATATGGGCCGCCGTTATGCCCAGATTGTACTCGTAGTGCGTCTCGCCAAGAAAAACCGGCTTAGCAGGTGACAGACTGTACGCTTCGGTCAGCTGCTTCACCATGTCGGCATAGTCGTACGCGTATGCCATGTTAAAATCGTACCAGGGCTCGTTGTGAAACCACTTCCATGCGCCCTTGATGTACGCATGGAAGGTATGAAGCTGCTGTGGCGCAATCTCTTTCATCGTGCGGCCGCATATGCGAAAGGCGTCGTGCAGTTGCAGCGCGTCGTCATCGCCGCCCTGTATCCAACCGATGATGTTCTTGTATCCCTTGTACCGATCGGCCAGGTATGCGGCGTATGAACGGGCGTTGTCTGAGTTCAGGTGCCTGTGCCAATCCTGCTCCCAGCTGCTTGCCCATGCAGGAGCGATCAGCAGGCCGAGTCCCTTCTCCATGGCCTTGTCAACTACCCAGTCTACATGGGCGAAATACGCAGGATTAGGGGTAGTCATGTCCCCTCTCACGAGAAACGGCGTGTCTCCGTAACGATTCGCCTGGTAGTCTCTATGCGGGAGCAGCTGTACCTGGATCGCAGTGAAACCCTTCTGTTTCCGATTGTCGAGATACACTTCGGCCTCTGACCTGGTAAACTCCCAGAACAGCTTCCACGCGGTATCCGCATGGAAAAAGAACGGTCTGCCATCTGACTGGACGAAGTGCCGCCCGTTGTCGCTCACTCTGATCGGATATGATGGAACCGAGGTCTCACTGATCGCGCAGTCACCAGTGGCGTTCAAGATCACCGACTCCTTGCAGCTCAAGCATTTGCGAGTAGACACTCGAAGGGCTCTGTTCAACCAGACTACAGCTGAAGACTTGATATGCGTCCAAATACGCTCCTGAGAGAGGCATATAGATCGCGGTAGGCTGGAAACAACCTGTTGTAGACGGCCACATTGCGGTCTATTGGGCGGTCTTCGGTCTCAACTCTCAAGACCTCGACGGCCTCCCCGAGGGAGGACCAAGCGCCTACCGCTGTCCCGGCTATCAATGCCGCCCCGAACGCACCGCCATACGCCGAGGCACTCATGGTAAAGACATCCAGGCCGAGAGTGTCTGCGATGATCTGCCGCCAGACACCGCTGTTTGCGGCACCCCCTGAGACGAGTATCTGTTCGGGCGAACTCCCTAGCTCCAAGATGATCTGAGCTATATCCCTCAATCCAAAGGCCACGCCCTCGAGGACGCTTCTCACCATATGTGCCTTCCTGTGCCGCAGACTCAGTCCGACGAAAGCGCCTCTCGCATCGGGATCGCTGTGTGGACAGCGCTCTCCGTTGAGGTACGGCAAAAAGAGCAGCCCCTCTGAGCCCGCGTCCACTGTGGATGCCAGCTCATCAAGTCGCTTGTATACGTTGCGATCCTGAGATGCAGTGTCTAGCCCATCCTCGTACAGGAGATCCTTCAACCACTTTAGAGCTCCACCGGCTGTGAGCATGACCCCCATTGCATGCCATCTCTCAGGGATGACGTTGCAGAACAACTGGAGTTTCCCTTCGGGATTATCCCGACAGCTGTCAAGCACGGCGCAGATCTGCCCACCCGTTCCAATGGTAGCACCAAGGGTACCTTCCTTGACGAGTCCCGAACCTACAGACTGGACGATCGCATCCCCGCCGCCACCTGCGACGGGTAGGCCCAACGGGAGGCCAAGCTCTCTCGCAATTGTGTCGCTTAGTCTACCGACGATCTCTACTGACTCATAGCATTCCGGAAATAGCTCTCTTGGGAGATCGAGTATGTCCAATAGGCGATAAGACCACTGTCGTCGCCTTACGTCAAACAGCCCCGTGCCCGAGGCATCGGAGACTTCTGTCGCATAGTCGCCTGTCAATCTGAACCTGATGTAGTCTTTGGGATTGAGTACTATCCTGGCCCTTTCATATATGCCAGGTTCGTGCTCTCTCACCCACAGAATCTTCCCTGCTGTGTACCCTGTGAGCATTCTGTTGTTTGTAAGCTTCAACAGCCCTTCGGGTCCACCCACACGGTCGTAGATCTCCCGACACTGCTCTGTCGTTCTCTGATCAGCCCATATGATGCAGGGACGCAGAGTCTCTCCGTTCTCGTCCAACAGCACCATGCCGTGCATTTGCCCACTGAGGCCGATGCACGCTATCTCGTTGGCCGAGCCGAAACCGCGTAGTAGCTCGCTCAGAGTGAGCTTGACCGCCTTCCACCAGTCTTCGGGGTCTTGCTCACACCAACCAGCTTGAGGAGTAGATAGCGGATAGCTGCAGAAGGCTTCAGCTTCAACTCGTCCGTGTTCGTCAACGATGATCGACTTGCATCCCGATGTGCCAATGTCGATTCCAATGAAACACCGATGCATCGCCACTACACCTCTCTAACAACCGAGCTCTGACAGCGCCTGAGAGAGCTGCTCTCCATCGGGAGGGGTGCCATGGTACTTCACCTTGTCCTCTTCCATGAACGAAACGCCCTTGCACTTGACCGTGCGACAGATGATCGCGGTGGGCCTGCCACTGGGCGCCGGCACCTGATCAAAGGCGCTCGAGAGCTGCTCGATGCTGTGGCCGTCGACCTCCTGCACGTCCCAACCAAAAGCGCGCCACTTCTCAGCTAGGGGTTCCATGTTCATTTCCACTCGGGTCGGGCCGTCATTTTGATATCCGTTTGCGTCAACGATCACAGTCAGGTTGTCGAGCCGGTGGTGAGCAGCGGTCTTCGCTGCCTCCCACACTTGCCCTTCGTTCAACTCCCCATCGCCGGTCAGCACGTATACCCTGAAGTCCTTGCCCAGTATCCTCGCGCCGAACGCCATGCCGCATCCCACGGAGAGGCCAATTCCCAGTGATCCCGTGGTCATGTCGATACCGGGCGTCTTGTTCATGTCGGGATGTCCCTGCAGCATGCCGTTGATCCGCCTGAATGACTCCTTAAGTGCCTCTTTGGGGAAGTATCCCATGTCTGCTAGAACAGCATAGAGAGCAGGCGCACAATGCCCTTTTGACAAGACAAATCGGTCGCGATCTTGAGAGTGCGGGTCTTGCGGGTCGATCCTCATCTTCTTCCGATACAGCACCAGAAGTATCTCGACTATCGATAGAGACCCCCCGGGGTGACCTGACTGAATAGCATGGACCATCTCCAGGATGTCACGTCTGATCTGCCTCGATCGATTCTGCAGTTCAGCAACTGTCTCCTGATCGAACGGCATCCAACCTTACCTCTTTCTCAATCAGTGCCGACGCGAGCAATCGCGGCGAGCGATGGCCCTCTTCGCTGCCTTGACGATGGATTCGGCCGTCAATCCATATTTCTCATAGAGCTCAGCCTGCGAGCCCGACTCTCCAAACCTATCGTCGATTGCAACTTGCTCTAGCGGTACCGGGCAGGCCCGGGCAATCACTTCAGCCACTGCGCCCCCCAGCCCACCAATTCTGGTATGGTCCTCTGCAGTCACGATAGCTCCAGTCGCGCTGGCCGCCTCTATGATAGCCTCCTCATCGATTGGCTTGATGGAGTGCATGTTCACGATCGTCGCGTCGATTCCTTGCTGATCCAGCAGCACAGCAGCCTTGAGAGCCTCTGCGACCATGAGACCACATGCTATCACCGTAACATCGCTGCCGCTTCTAAGGATGTCGGCCCTACCCAGGATGAACTCCTGTTCCCTGTCGTAGACAGTCTCGGCGTGGTCTCGCCCGAGCCTCAGGTAGACAGGGCCCACATGTCGCAAGGCAGCCCTTACAGCGGTTCTTGTCTCAGTGGCGTCAGCAGCCGCTAGGACCGTCATGTTTGGAAGGGCACGCATAATCGCGATGTCCTCGATCGCCTGGTGCGTCGCACCGTCCCTGCCGACACATATGCCTGCGTGCGTTGCGAATATCTTCACATTGAGGCACGGATAGGCCACTGCGTTTCGAATCTGCTCAAAGGGCTTCTCTACAGCAAACATCGCGAATGCAGCAACCACAGGTATGAGTCCCGTCGTAGCGAGTCCTGCAGCTACGCCTATGCAATCGGCTTCACTCACCCCAACCGAGATAAACCGGTTGGGATACATTTCCTTGAACCGACCGATTCTCACCGACTTGGCTAGATCGGGCGTTACCACAACAAGCGATTCATACTCCCTTGCCATCAACAGGAGTTCCTGTCCTAGCGCTTCTCTGAATGAACCTGTCTCCACTAGCAGCAGCTCCTACGCTATACCAACCGGCTCTCCCCCGTTGTTTGCCGATCGAAGCTCGGCCTCAGCAAGACGAATGGTATCCATAGTGCTCTCTGGATCTGCCACTTCTGCCCGGACTCCGCGCTCGAGACAGTCTATGAAATACCTCATCTCTCTGTAGTAGCCATCATCACGGGGCAACTCCGGCACAAACGACTTCCCATCGTTGGGGTTCACCCTGAGGATGCCATCGCTGAAGACCAGGTTGGCCCTTTCGAAGTTGACACGGTAGGTCATCTCGAAGCCGAAGTCCCCGTTGAGAGTCCAGTCGTCCTGAGCGTTAATGACCTTCCCGTCGCTGTACAGGTAGTTGGTCGAAAGAGCGTCAAAACCGCTCCCAGGAATCACATTAGTCGCGATCGTCGAGACTCTCTCCGGCAGCCCAAAGAGCCAGTTGATGGTATCGACGTCATGGACATGCTGGTCCAGGAGGCATCCGCCGCTCTTGGTCCCATCGAGCAACCAGTTCCGATACGACCAGGTCGGCGTTCCTCCGCCTCTGAAGAAGTATCCGCTCACAACCTGTCCATACCGACCGTCGTCAACACACTGCTTTAGATACTCGTACGCTGGCCAGAATCGCAGACACTGGGCGATCATCAAAGGCCTTCCGTTTGCCCTCGCTGCATCAATCATCTCGCGGCACTGCCTCGTGTTGAGCGCCATCGGCTTCTCGCAGAGCACGGCGAGCCCGCGATTGAGCGCCTTGATCGATGCCTCTGCATGCAAATATGTCGGAAGGGTGATATCAAGGTAATCTAGCTCTTCGTTGTCGAGCATATCGTCCAAGCTCGTATACAGGTTGTACTTAGACAGGTCAAAGCGGCCTGATCCGACGTTGATATTGCCACCCGAGCCCTGCCCTTTGAGTTTGGCTTCGTCAATGTCGCACACAGACACCAACTTCACACCAACGCCTTCGGACTCCAGGCGCAAGTAGTTAGCCAGGTGTGCTCGGCCCATAAAACCAAGGCCCACAATCCCTACCCTCAGCATGGCAGCATCTCCTCCTCAAGTGAACTGCACTCGAGCCATAGTCGGGCCACAGACTCATTCGGTCTCATGGCACAACCAAGTGTCACTTCCCCAGTATCCTGTCCATCGAGCCAGACGTGTTGTAGATGATCTGTTCCGAGTGCTGCTTGTACGGAGGGATCATCTCGGCGATAGCGTAGTCGTCGTAGCCAACCCGCTCAAACGCTGACATCACCGAAGCGAAGTCCACATCACCCGCCAGGAGGTCGACAAATCCGGCAAGCCCGCAAGCGTCCCTTCGATAGTCCTTGAAATGGACCATCTTGATGCGACTGCCAAGTATTTCGATCCACTGCTCAGGGTAGCCTGAGATAACCACGTTGCCAACATCGAGATACGCACCGACATATGGGCTGTCGAGTTCGTCGATAAGGTTCCTCATCTCGAGCGGCGAAAGGAGGAACTTGTTCCAGACGTTCTCCAAACCTATGATCACTCGCGCAGCCTCGGCATCCTTCTTTAACTCCTGCAGTGCCTCGACAGCACGGGTCCAGGCGACATCATAGCGAACAGCTCCGTTGCGTCCATCTGTCTGGCCCTCAACCAAGCCAGGGACAACCAGTATCGCTCTGGCTCCAAGGGCGGCGGCAAGCTCCAACTGCTTTTTCACTATATCTCGAGCCTTGACCCGAATCCTCTCATCATTGGCGGTCAAGCTGTACTTCCAGTAAAGCCCTGTCGCAAGACTTGGGAGCTCCAGGCCGAGGTCGCTCGCCATGCTCTTGATCTCTGTCATCAGCCGAGAATCGCTCTGCAGACTTACTGGCCCCTCCTCATCGAGTGCCAGCTCAATCCCATCAAAGCCCGCCTTCGCAGCGAGCGACATGCAGTCACTCACTGACGTCCCTGCACGAAACGACCAGACATTAATACCCTTTTTCATTGAAACACCTCCGCCTGACCTGACACCACTGACCGATCTGTGACATCGCTCATCGACAGCTTATACCACTCAGACAGGTCACCCAGTCCATCGACGGCCGACATCACTCGCCAGCAGCCACACCCGACTTCGTCGTGACAATGATGAATCCCTTCTCTACCCGGTCCATGTTCGCCAAACGAATCACTCCGTCGGCAATCGCCACGTCAGCCATCCCGTCCTCAGACTCGACAAAATAGCCGTCTACTCTGCTGACTGAGACTACCTCCTCGCCCGGGCGCAGTCGAACGACTCCGTCACCACTCATGAACACCGCGAATATCTTCCCCGTGCGCGGCTGCCTCGAGTAGATGACATCAGGCGACGCGCAGCTGTTGGTACTCTCGTAGGCCACGCCGTTCCATTGCCTTTCAGAGAGTGGCACCCCTGATAGGTTATCCCAGTTGGCAACCTGTCGCATGAGCTTGAACCAGTCCGGTATGGATGGGATTGTCGGCCAGGGCCGCTCCTCGCCACCCGAAGGCAGCATTATTCTCGCCCAGTGACCATAGTTGCAGAACCAGGCCCCCTTGACCGCGATCTGTCCTAGCATCGCCCTGTTCTCATCTACACCAATGACATCTGGACTGGTCGATCCCATCTTGTCTAGCCCGACCCATACCGAGGCAATCTCCTGAGTCATCTCACCGGTGAGATAGCTCAGGTCCGGACCTTCAGTGAGGTAGAAGTCAGGAGCAAACTCCTTCAGGTCTTCTCTGTGCCTTATCCGATTCCAGACGTCATAGATGCCCCAGGGCTCGAACACAAACTTCGCATGAGGATACACCTCACGGACCCTCGCGAACATCGTCTTGTAGTACGCAATCGCGCCGTCGATGAAAGTCTCATGCTCGTGCGTTATCCCTTCATGGAGAAAGGTCGAGTCTTTCCCAGTCCATGTGCTTAGAGGAACTGGCCTTGTCCTTCCGCTCCCAGGCGGGACTTCGCTCCAGAAAAGGGATCCTTCGTAGGCCGGCACATCCCACGCAATCCCGCCAAACCTGAAGTCTATGCCGGCGGCCTTCGCATCGCTCTCGATCCTCCTGGCCAGGGCCAGAGTAGAGTCCACGATATAGTCGATGACTTTCTGCTGCTGCAGGTCGAACTCGACACCGATTCTGTCGGTATAGCCCCAGCTGAAACCTGTCGCCATGTTGTTCGGGAACGGATCGTCACTCTTCCACGCAAAGTACTCCTCGTACAGGGCTATCTCCTCTGGCGTATAGTCACGGTCCTTGTAGATTAGCCGTGGAACCGGGTAAACGCTGTATTCCGGGCTCTCCAGGTAGAACAGCATACCGTCGACATCTTTGTTCCGCTCCATCCCGTCCTTGTACAAGATATAATCATTTCCCATCTGGCGCGCGTACTTTACTGCTTCTGACGCCGAACTGAACCAGATGGGGCCGAAGAAATTGCGGTAGTCCTTCCCCTCAACACCTGCTGTGACTGCTCTCTTTGTCAGCCCTCGCTCCACGATCAGGGTCCTCTCCTCTCCAATCACATAGCGCAGCGCTATTGTCATTTCTCCACATGGAACGCCACTGAGGTCAAGCATGTGGCTCTGCCTCTTATCACTCCACTCCGCTGTCACGAGCTCAACTTCGCGATCCCCCGACACACACGTGACCTCGACGCTCCCCTCCACCCGAGTCTTTGGCCATACCATCTCGATCGATATCAGGTCGTCCTCCCAGATCACAGAGCCTGTCACCTTGGCTGGACTATCCGGCAGGCCCGGCTGATGCCGCACTAGGTAGCTGTCAAACTCCTGCTTCATCGAGAACGGTAGCCCGAGCCTCTCGTAGGCAAGATCTAGCGAGACCGTCTCGAAGCGTACAAACGAACTGCCGGAAGTCTCGCCGCCTTTGCCGTACCTGGCCCATCCTGCTCCCGCCAAGAGCACCTCATCAGGTGCGTGCTCAGCCTGATTACCAACGTCGAAGTGACCGGAATATAGCACGCTGCCGGCTGTCAGGTCCTCGACGAGAACTGAGAGTTCCTGTTCAGCCGAACCATATGACATAACAGCTCTGTACGAGTGCCCCGCAATCGGTTTGTTGCCAGATAGAACAGTTGTCGAGCTGTCCCGCTGTCCGCTGCTGGACGACGGCATCAGCGCGCCGACACTCGAAACAAGCCGCAGCTTCCACGTGGTTGACCAAAGCAGCTTTTCGCCCACCCATTCGATGAAGACTCCCTCGGGTATGCCGTCGGACTCAGTGGCAATACCTGCCAGCCATGCAACCCACTTCGAATCGTCGCCTAGACTGACATCTGCAAAACTGAACCTCGTCGCTATCGTAAACGGCTCTGAGAGAGTTACCGTCTCTCTTCCGCTCTCCAAGTCCGGACTTCGGAAATCCCACTCGACATCAGCCCCCAGCGCGGCTGATGTCGCAATGCATGCAAACAGTGCGGCCGCAACAACGACTGTGGCGAGCTGAAAGCCGGCGCGGACACCAGCTCGAACCAGTCCCGATCTTGGATTTAGCATGTCAAGCTCACCTCACAAGGCGAATAGATGCATGAATGTACAGGCATCCTTGTAGCCGCGAGGCGCCTCCTTTCCAACTACATCATAGTCGTCTAGCTCGTGCGTGCTGAGGTACCTGGGATACAGATCAAAGCAAGCCTCTGCGAATGCCGCGAACCTCGTCCACGTGGTGTGGAACACGCCTTTGAACAGTGGTGTATCCGCCGCAACCGCTGCCACAATCAACTGATCCGCGGCAAACGTGTTGTTGTATGGGCAGACCACGAAGGCGAACCCATGCCTGGCCCAGTACGATGGCGAGTGGTGACCGTAGGGCAGAACTCGGTAGTGCCAGTCGCAGATCATGATGTCTCGAGGCACCATGTCTATCGCCTTCCAAGTCCCGCACAGGGAAGTTTCGTAGCCAGCGCCGCGCTCAGGGATGATGTGGCCGTTGAGCAGTCGGTCACCCCACATCCACGTGGTGACACCACGGGCCGACAAGTGACCGTGCAACGCATTGAGCCAGTCTGCGTAGATGACCTCAACCGGAAGCCCCTTGCATCGGTCGCACTTGCCTATCTCAAACGCTTCGTCCTGCCCGATATGAAAGTCAACGGTGCCGAACACGTCGATCATCTCATCCATCAGACTGCACACAAGAGCTTTGAGTCTCGGGTGAGTCAAGCAGAGACAGCGCTGATACGTAACCTCGTCAGCGCCGACCTCCTCCATGTCCGGGTATGCACGAATGATTCCTATAGGCCGCTTATCACGCCCAAATGACTGATGGCCAAAGAGGTTCATCTGTGGGACCAGTCGAATACCATGGTGGCGACATACCGACGCGATCCGCCTTGCGTTTTCGTGACTGAGAGCAGGCTGCTCGACAACCTCGGGATGGCACCGGAACTCGAACCCATATCCGACTCCCAGAACAATCGTGTTGATCCCGCACTTCACCAGGATGTCGCGAACGAACCTCTCGAACAGCTCCATCTCGTCTTCCAAGGGTGCCGCCAGTAGTATCGCTCTCGTATCCTGGCTCGCCACAATGCGCTTGATGTCGAGCTTCACCTTTGCCGACCAGTCAACACCGGGCATGCTGTTGCGCAGACCCTCGATGCATCTATCCAGCTCGTCAGCCTTCTTCATGCCACCGCCTCCACGTCAACTGGCACATTGCCAATGACTCCTGCATCCGATCGCTTCAAATGAACCTGATAGACTTAACCCAAATGCTGTCGGTCCCTTTGTCATTCACCGATATGCTCCGAATCCTCTTGCATGGGAAGGGGTTTCTCCAGATGAACCTATAGTATGTGTGTCCGCCATCCCTGACAGGAAGCGTTCGATATGAGACCTCCGCCAGGCGCAGGTCCACCCGATACTCGTAGGGAGGGTCGCCAGGCAAAACATCCCACGATACATCTCTCGGCCCTACATTCTCGCCGTACACTATCGGGATATGGACGCTGGTGCCATCTGCGTAGTCGACAAGATAGTCGCCAATATGATCTGCCTCTCGATCGATGAACACCCCATCACTAAACGCCCTGTACTTCGTGTTACGATCAGTGGTATGAGTGATCTCGAGACACTTGACCTCGCCGGAGTCACAGTCTGAGCTTGCCTCTGCCACCGCTGCCGCGTTTCCGTACCGGAACAGCTCAGCCAGCGCAGCATCTCTCACCTGCTGGTACTGGTCATCGTCATAGTCCCGTCCCCAAAGCATGTAGTAGGAGAAGACCACGTTGTAGAGGATTCCATTGCGCTGGAGTGTCAGCTCATCGAGAGTTCCCCAGTTCGATATGATCGCGCCGGTGAAGCCGGCCTGCACCCTCTCTCTCCAGTTGACAAACTGATATCCAACGAAGTTGCCGAACAGAGCGTCTAGCTTCCTCTCGGTAAACTGTCGGTCCAACAAGTGTCCGTCTCTGTCGCTCCAGTCCCACAACCAGTGCAGGTGCCTCACGTCAGGAGCCAGCATCTCGATGGCCTTGTAGGTCGCCGGTATGGCTACAATCTCCTCACCAGTCGATTCGTCCAACCGCCTCTGCTCAGCTCCGCCGAAATACCCGTACCGCCTATGGTAAGCGTCTTTCAGCGTCTTGTCCGACCAGATCATCGTCTGTATTCCCTTTTCCGCCAACCATCCATGGATCTTGTTGACATCCGAAGCGAAGATGTCCTCTCCACTTCTGTTCTTGCACCTGTCGCACACGCCGATTGAGTAATACTCGTCGTGACCGATGTTAATCACAGCGGGCTCAAACACGTCGATGACCTCGTCGAGGATGTCGAAGAGCAGGGCATATGAGCCCGGGTTCGATGGGCAATATGTATCCGGGTAAGGATCGTCCTGCCTCTCGGCTAGCTGTCGGTGCTCGCCAAAGAGCATGTAGTCGCAGTGCGATAGGCACGGGACTTCAGGGATGACCTCCAGAAACCTCTCCTTGCAGTATCTGACAAGATCGCGGACCGTTTCCTGGCTCAGATATCGGCCGCCGCCGTTCTCTGCATGTATCGAGTTCTTCCTCCACCCGAAGCCCTCTTGGATCTCACTGGCCTTGCCCGAATACTCACACATCTCCGCGCAGTACTCGACCCAGCCTTCGTTGATCTCAGGGTGCCTCTTGTACTCCATGGCACCGCCAACTTCGATCATGATGGTGTTGTACTTGTACCGGCAGATCAGGTCGACGAATCGCTTGAAGTACTCGATGTTGCTCTCCGACGGAAGGTATACCTTCAAGCCTCTGTCCCGGCAAAACGGATAGTCGTAGACAAGAATCTGATCGAGCCACCCGTCTCTAATCAAGCGAAGCAGCTCGATGCAACCGTAGAACAGACCTCTGTCGGTACGCGAGTAGACATTAATGTCGTCTGCCGCGTATATCACATAGCCCTCATCACTATCAACGAAGTCCAAGCCAAACTCGGTTTCAACCCGGCCGACCACATCTTTTGGTATGCCTCTCCTAAAGCGAATGCTGCCGTAAGCTGCTGCGCCCTTCGGGGGCTGGTCGGCGAGCAGTCTAGGCTCTCGCATCAGAGTAGAACGAATAATTGCCACATCTGTATCAACGATCGTCTCGCTGGTTACGCACCTGCTGCCTGTAAAGCGCCTGCAGTAGCCGGTGTAGTAAGTCTGTGTGCTCACTCTCGCTGGTCCTCCTAAACTGCTGACACGTAGTTCTGACACTGCCCGCCCCACGCCCGCGCGAGGAAGCGGTTTGGGTCGGCTCGGGTTTCTGCCCGGGAAGACCCGGGCAGAAACCTCGCACTGTGGCCGCTCAAGTGGCGGCCGTTGAAGTTGCTCTATTGACCAAACAGATCGTCCAGCAATCCCTGGAGCACGGGCTTATACTCTGCAACTACCTCCGAAAACGCCCTCTGCTCCCAAGAGATAGCCCTTTGGATCTCAAGGCACGTCCCTGCCGTGACGCTATTGTCCGTCAGAACCCCAGGCACGTTGCCGCGGAATCCCTTGAGCATTGCGTTGGCGACCACGTAGTCGCGCTCGCTTGCCCACAGGTTGTTCCACCCCTCAGCGTCTGCAAGGACCGCCTCGTCATCGCCACGATACAGGAAGACAAACAGGGCCATCAGAGCCTCTGGCTGCTTGGCGGAGGCTGGCAGAGCGTATCCGCCCCACTCGCTCAGGTACTGGATTTCGTCCACGTTCGGGCCCTTGGGCAGCGGAAGGATGCCCCACTCGAAGTCGGCATTGTCCATCACGCCCCAGTAGTCCCATCCGTGGTTTGTGAAGAACGCGATCCTGCCACCTATAAACTCCTGAAGTGGGTCGGCCGCTCCAGGTGGCTGCATGGTCTTGTCCACGTGCTGCCATGTGCGCAGCTGCTCCAGCGCCACTCTGGCTGCATCGCCGTCGTCCAGAGCAAAGACTGCTCTGCCGTTCTCGTCGGTCTTGGCCTCGCAGCCGCCATTTGCATGGATCCACAACCGGCTCCGGAAGCTGAACAGGTCTGTCGACATACCCCACTGGTCAACCGTACCGTCGCCATTTGTATCCATTGTGACCTTTCTCATTATCTCGCTGTAAGCATCCCAGTCATACTCGCCGTTCAGCCAGAGCTCATAGGGATCCTCCGCTCCAGCTTCCTCGATCATGGTCTTGTTGTAGAACTGGAGGTACCAACCCGGGTGAGCCACGATCGCTTCCTCAGGAATGTCGATCGCAGCGGTCATCAGGTATCTCTGACCTTTGTACGCGCCAGCCTCGGCCTTCCATCTGTCCAACGGATGTAGGCGCTCATAGAACGCGTCTCCCAGAACCTCGTCGAGGGGAAGAAGCGCGCCCTTGGCGATGAGCGGCCAGTACCCTGCGCCACTGGCTACCTGCCAGATATCGTTTGTAGCATCGCCGGCCATGTACCTAGTCAGCAGGAAGTTGTCATACTCCATCCAGCCAGCAGACTGAAACTCAATCTTGCAGTTGAACAGCGCCTCAGCCTGCTCAATGAGCCCCTCACCTGCTCCGCCTGGTTGGAACCTGGAAGGGATCCCCGCGTTCCAGCTGCACAGTGTTACCGTTTCGCCGCCAAAGTCGTAGTCGGTGTTAGGAACAAACTGTGCCAGGCTGACGCCACCCACCATGAACACCATGGATACTAGGCATACAAGCCCAATCAGAATTCTCTTCGCTCCCATGACAAGACGTCCCCTTTCCTATTGGGTTGCACAGGTCACTGCTAACCTTCTTGACCCGCCGACGGCACGACTCCCGATCGGGGTTCAAGCTTCGCATGATCACAGTCCCAAGCATCACCTCCTCAGCTGAGCGACACTGCAATGCTATCCGACTAGTCCGGTCCTCTCTACGCTCTCAACAAAGTGCCGCTGCATCAAAGCAAACAACACCAGTAACGGCACAACGTAGAGAACCATGCCTGCGCCGTCCAGTATGGAGAGCATCAGCGGCGTCACCGTAGCGGGTCCGACAGTAGCTGAGGCCAGTTTCTGACTCTCAGCGTACCTGGCCGCTATCGACAGCAAAGCATTCGGCATCAACTCCAACTGCGGCATGAGCAGACTGGTGTAGAAGCTCTCATTCCATTGCCACACAAAAGCAAAAAGAAACGTCACAACAAGGGCAGGCGTAACCTGCCGAAGCATAATTGCGTAGAACGTCCGGAACAGGCCGGCGCCGTCGACATACGCAGCCTCCTCCAACTCTGTTGGCAGACCCCTGAAGAACTGTCTCAGGATGTATATGAACAACCCGTTCCTCAGCCCCGTACCGGTCAACGACATGAAAAGCAGCGGATACGGTGTGTTGACGAGGTTGATCGGTTTTCGCAGAATACCGAGCATGTTGAAGTAGCGGAAGTTGAGGTACAGCGGCGTCATGAGGACCTGAGGAGGTACCATCAAGGTGAAGATCACAAGAGTGAACAACAGGCCCTTGCCCCTGAAGTTGAACCTGGCCAGCCCATATGCTGTCAGTGTACACGCCGCCACCTGCAGAGCACTGGCACACAGCGCAAGCCCAAGCGAGTTGACCAGGGCACGAGGGTAGTTCATCAGGCGCCACACTGTCTGGTAGTTCTCTACTGTAGGAGACCGGGGAATCCACCTCACGGCCGCATCGTACAGGTCGCCCTCGGTCATCCACGACGCCGAGACCTTGGTGAGCAACGGAAGCAGGATGATATAGGACACTCCAGCTACGATAGCTAACATGCCGACATGGATCAGCCATCGCCATACCCTAGCCAAGCGCAGTCTCTGCGTGACGGTCCTTGCGATGGGCCTGATGCTCGTATCCCTATCAGCCAACCCGTATCACTCCTCTGCAGGTCATCTTTGGTAGAACACCCTCTTTGACACAATAGCCATCATGACCGCAAGCATGGCTCCTATTGTGGCAAAGTACACCCAGGCCATAGCTGCGCTTGCACCAAATCCCGCGCCTGTGAGTATGGTCGTCCGGACCAGGGTGAGTACAGTGTTTGTGCTTCCCGTAAACGAGTCGATCACCGTGTATACCATGTTGGTAAGGATTAGCGGGCTCACGAGAGGAAAAGTTATCATCCAAAAGCGCTCCCAACCCGTCGCGCCCTCAACGTCCGCCGCTTCGTAGAGCGATGCGGGAACCGACTGCAAGCCAGCAAGAAATATCAGGATCTGAATCCCTGACGCCCTGATGACACCAGCCACCTCAGCGATGGCATAGAGAATATAGTCGATGAAGAACTTCGGCAACCTGAGGCTCTGCATGAACGGAACCAGGATCTCCCCTACTCCGGCAGTACCTCCCGCAGCCTGGGCCATCGCGAGTTCCATCATGTAGTTAACCTGCTCTAGCTGTAAGACGGCACCTGCACTCATGATCACCGGTAGAAAAAAGATGGCCCGCGCGACGCCCCTTCCGCGGAACTTCTGGTTCAACAGGCATGCTGCAAAGAAGCTGAAGACCAGTATCAGAGGAACGCTCTTCAGAGTCGCAAGCACGGTTTCGACAAGGTCCCTGACGAAGGTTCCATGCTTCAAAAACACGTAACTGTAGTTGTCTAGTCCTTTGTACACCAGCTCAAATCCGCCCTGAACGAGCTTCACCTCGCTCAGGCTGAACATTATCGACTGAATGAACGGGTAGAGGAAGAACAAGACGAAACCAATGGTGAAAGGCAGCACGAACACATACCCACCAATGTCTCTCTTCTGTTGAAGCGACAACCTGAGGCGATTAGTTGGTCTCATCCTGCGTCCCTCCCTGGAACACTGTGTATCCAAACGCCGGCACTCGAATGCCGCTGAGCTCAACGTCCTCAGCCCTGTAGTTTACTACGATGGATTTGCCGTTCTCGTAGACCGTCTCGAATACCCCTTCTGAAAGCTCCCTGTGCCGCACAATTCTCTGCGTGCGGACATCTCCGAGAACCTCATCAGCTGCTTCGTAGAACTTAGCCGCAGACTGCAGCCATACACGGTAATCCATGGAGAACAGGTCGGCAAAGGCTGTGTCCTTGATCTTTGACGCGCTGCTCGCACCGAGCTGGAAATAGGGACTCGCACCTGTCTCGATCGTCTTCAGCATCGACACTCTAGGGCTCTCGGAGTGGTTCAGTGGTAGTCCAGCGTAGTCCACATAGCCATGGACGACCATCTGGTAGAACGGGACTGCCCGGTTGACGATGTTGTGGCCACTGCTCCCTTCGGGTGCGTTAATGACGTATCTGGCGTAGCGCAGGGCGTAGTCATTGGCCCCGCTGAGTAGTAGGTCCAACCCGAAGTCCTCATCGATGCGGAGAAGTTGGCTCTCGACTATTGCCATAGCTTGACACCTATCGACCAATTGGTCGTCGCGCCCGCGGAAATCGGAGTCAACGTGGGTCCCCATGAACTTCAGCGAGAGACCTGGGATGCCGTATTTCACATAGTCCCTGACGAATGAATCAACCACTCGAGGCAACCATGACGCAGAGAGAACGTAAGGACTCGATGCAGCATCGTCCAGAGGGCGTCCTGTGACTCGATCATAGTTGACGATCTGAGACGTACTGCGGTTCAGTCTCCTCGCCCCCATCGCCATTAGCGAAAAGCCGTCGAACCACGTATCCCGGTACACTCCCAGGAGGCTGACCATCGGGTAGAACTCCACCCCACGGTTGTCCAGCAGGTCGCGCAGTCTGCGAAAATCCTGTTCGGATCCAAGGTTCGCCTCAAGAGACACTCCCTTCGGAAAGCGATGCTTGATGCCGCCGGACATCCACCCGGTATATACCAGTTTGATGTTGGACACGCCCTGATCGAGGAACGCCTCAACGGTGTGACCAGCCTGCGAGTACGTTGTGATCGGCTCCATTATCTCTCTTGGGATCCCAAGGACAGGCTTCTTGACACCAACCGCTCCCACCAACTCAAGGAAGAATGGCAGGCCGTCATCGTCGGGATTGAGCGGCCGCAAGACACCGCGGTGCTCGAGATACTGCTGATACCGCCTTGCCATACCAGAGTAGTCAGCGTCGTCACCACTTAGAAAGGTATACCTAACCTGGAAATCGGAGTCGGGCTTTCTCGATTGGTATATGCTGATCTGCTGATCGCCGCCGGTGACTCCTGAACGCCACTGCGGGACGCCCTTGAGCGCAGAGGTTCCTTGCGGCAGCACCGTGAACGCAGGATAGACTTTGTTGTACGAGTCGACTCTACCCGCCACATCAGCTCGTATCCGAGCCAAAGGCTGCCCCTCTTCTATGATGCAGATGAAACCGTTGTCCCCTCTCTTCATTCCAAACACTGGCAGGTAGATCCGCTCCACCTGAGCTAGCAACTCGCTCGACTCGTCAAGTGAGTTGTCTCTTCCATACACAGGGGACTGGTATGCCGGGGCAAAGTGTCTGCCATTGTTGAAGTCTATGATCCCCCCGGACCCGTCGGGAACGAAAATATACCCCTGTTCACTCGGTCCTGCGGCGCCAAAATACTTCAGCAGATCAATCGAAGCCAGCGGGTAGGCGCCGCGCTTACCGCCGGTGTATGGCGCATTCGTCGGATACGATATGCTGTCTATGGGCACGCGGACAACGAGGCTGTCCCCTTCCAGTGTGTACTCTACTGCGACATGGAACACTATCGGATTGGGGGTTGGGCGATCGAGTCCGTATTTCTCATGGTCTCCACGAAGCTCGAGCGGGCTCAACCCAGTCTTTCTAAGGATATCGATCATGCCCGTCCTATCCCAGGACCGGATTCCCGCTTTCAGAACATACGCAGGGGAATCCATCAACGCAAGCGGTATGTCCTCTCTCTTGATGTCTGATCTCCCACTGAGATCCTCTCTCCCGTTGACCAGCTGATCCACGAGGTTGTCTACCATGGTCTTGTGGGCCCGCTGTGTGAGCTCCGAGCCTGGAGACACAAACGTGTACCCACGCAAAGCACTCGGGTTAACCTGGTACACCTCAACTTGGGGATGGCTCTCATCTACCTCGACCAACTGCACCAGGTCGTAGCTGTTCAGGAAGAGGCTTCGCTCTGACTCGTCCACCGAGCCGAGTATAAGCCTGTGAAACTCGTCTTGGCTGATTATGATGGGCAGGAAGTCTTGATCGCTCCACTCTTGCCCGACCGTGTAATCCACCCTGACCCCGCCTTCAATAGCGGTGATCTCAAACTGACCATATCGCACGCTGTCATTGTAGCTTTCAAGGCTCAGCCTCTGGTCTCGAGGGGTGTAGCACGTGAGCGAGATTTGCGACCCCGTTGCTTCTTTGAGCGCTCCCTCGGCTATCCGCTCCTCCTGCGCACGCGCAGGTGGATTGCTGAACCATATATATCCAGACTTCCTGTCGAGCACGGCGACCTCTGCACTGTCGCGGTTGAGCCATAGCTCGAGGTAGTCGTTCTCTTCTGCCAACTCGTACCCACTAAGCCTCTCGTCCGCAGAACCCAGACTCGCATCGCAGGGCGTCGACCCTTGCAGGAGCCCCAAGACTGACATGACAAGGAGTGCGACTACCACCGTATTCCAATCTAATCGCTCGATGGTTCTCACCGAAGAACCTCCTCTGATCACAGCCGTCGTAGAACCAGCTCGCGGTAGATGTCACCAGCGAACGCCGCAACCTGATCGACGAGAACGTACAGAAAAGCCCCCACGAAGAGGGCTATTGCCATACCCACGCAAGTGAACACGCCTGTGTAGACTGTCGTGGCAAAATCGTACTCGTGAGTTTCCATCATCCCGACAAAGAACAAAACGGCACTCCAGCCCACAGCTATAGCCATCAGAAGGTAATAGAAGGATCCCTCTTCGGCGACCATGAAGTGGCTCAGAACGGTCAAAGGGACGCTAAACAGCATAATCGGAATCAACCCGCAGCTCGATGCGATGGAAATATCCCTCAGGCTGCCCTTGCCTTCCATCAATGTCGTAAGGCACCAGTTGATCACACACCACAGTCCGAATGGCACCAAAATGCTTGAGGCCTCTCGATAGATATTCAACGCTTTCAAATCGCGGGCGTTGAGCACAAATCCGGTGTGCTGCCGAATGATGACAAATCCTGCGATGGTCAGGACGAGAATGCACACTGAAGCAGGTACGCTTCCGCGCCTGTCCCGCTTCAGTTCATGGAACCCGCTAAAGGGGTGGATGGCCACGTGCAACGAGAAGCCCAGCGCCGCTATGGTCGTCACCAGCCATTGCCATACGGTCCAGGTGACTCCTCCCCTACGGGCAGCGCCGTTGCCCACTCGGCGAACCGCCGTTCTCAGCCACTCCATCAATGCAGCGAAGACCTTCATCTTGGCGCACGCAGCAATGACAATCACAAGAAGCAGGATCCACGATAGGACCAAGCCCAAATGCTTCGTCGCCATGTCTTTGCGGTACAGGCGGAATGCCTTGGAGTACATGGCTCGGTCGTTCCCAAGCTTGAAGTATTCCATTGCCGCCACGAGTTCTCCGCTCATAAAGTGACTGAGACCTATTCCGGTATACGCTCTATCGTAGTTGGCATTAAGCGCAAGGACGCCCTTCCACGCCTGAGCCGCTCCGTTGTAGTCGCCGTGCTCATAGAGTTCGATCGCCGCGTGGATCAGCTGCGCGTACTCGGTGGGCTCATATACCGTAACTTGGTTCGTGATCCTGTCAGCCACCAAGATCGTGTCGCCCCAGCAGTCTATTGCTGCAGGCGTGGCTGTCGCCCCATATTGCTGCCCCACACAACCAAACACGTAGAGCAGATGACCATTGCGGTCGTATGTGAAGACACGTCCGCGCTGCATGTCTAGGGCACTGTACAGGCCGTTCTGTCGAGCCACTACATCTACGAACCGCGACGGGGGCTCGACGAGCGGGTCGCCCAGTGGATCGGTGAACCCGTTTCGTCTCAGAACGTCTCGGCCACTGGGACTCAGCCGTCGGATAGGTTCGGTTTTGGCTGCCACTCCCTCAATGATGGTTAGGAACAGAAACCCCTGCTCATCTATGTTGATGCTGTTGTACTCAGTCGGGATAAACAGGCCGAGCCTTTCCCTCTGTTGACGCGTAGCAAGTCTGCTCCACAAGACGTCAGCGAGGCTCGGGGTTACACGAGGCGCCCCAAAGAACTGCCGAAACTCCCCATCGGGAGAAAACTCCAGTATGCCTTCAGGCTCGCCCTTGACAACCACGTAGAGCCGACTCGAGCCATCGACGACTATGGATATCGGAAGAAACTTGAACGTGTCGCGGATAACGCCACTGACAGAACTCCTCGGAGCTCCGATCACTCGGACTAGATGCCCGGACCTGTCTAGCTCTACAACTCGGCCATTGCCGGTGTCTGCGACGTAAATCCTCCCGCTGTCGGTAACGAATACACCCTCGGGCGCGTTAAACCGATCAGGCACTCCGCCGTTGTCGAACTGGTCGATGACTCTTCGGACTGTCCAGTTGCTGTCCACAATGACAAGACGCCCGTTCTTGCTGTCCAACAGATATATATCGCCGGACTTGTCGACGAAGAGGTCACGCAGATCACGGAAACTACCGACGCCCAGATCGTCGCCTCCCACTGTGCGCGCGGGCAAGTACGCCTGAGGGGCAGGTACGGCCCTGCCCCAGAAGTCATAGATGTAGCTCGTATACGGAACTGCGAGACCAACCTCACTGGTACAGGTCAGCGCCAAGAGAGAACCTAGGATGACGGTGAGGAGGATCACCGCAGATCTGTTGAGACGCCGAACAGGCATCAAATCCGCCACCTTTTCTGCCGACCAACACCATGCTGCGGCAATGGGCGTTGGACAATCGAGTAGCACACTGAGTACTATCGCATGCAGCAAGCGGGGTTTTAAATCGTTTTAAATGGACTCTTGTGACTACTATTCTTTGCGAAATCGCGATTTCCTTCTGTGTCGCAGTAGTATTATTCTGGGAATAGTCTGCGATTTGGGATTGCCGACGATGGATTAGTCGTACTTGGAGACGATCTTGACCACACTCGGTACCAGCCCAGGCGAAGTCGCCTTCACAAGCACCTCTCCTGGCTCTAGTGTCGGTTTCACTATCGCCAAGCACAGACCGTGGAACGCCTTGCAGCTGCTTGCCCCGTAGTCCTCGTGGCTCGCCGGGTCCCCATTGTCCACGCCTATGAGCCGTCCTTTGCCTTCGACCTCAAAGGTCACCCGGTTGTCAGCATATGGCACTACAGTGCCACGGTCGTCCACTATCCTGACGGTCAAATGGCACACATCGCGAGCATCAGGCAGCATTCGGTCTCTATCGGGCACGAGTTCGAGCCTATGGGGTTTGCCCGCCGTAGCTACCTCCTCCACACAGACGACTTCGCCGGCAATCCTGCCGACTGCCCTCAGGACTCCCGGCTCATATGGCACATCCCACGACAAGTGCAGGTCACCCGTCGTGCACCGGCGGCGAGGCGGCGAGTAATGGTCATAGCTCTCAGACATGCCTGGTCTAGGGAATTGATAGGACTTGCTCCTATACGACTTGCCGTTAAGGAACAGCTCCACGCTATCACAGTTGGTGTAGCAGACCACGGGCACTATGGTGCCCTCCATCCCCTCCCAGTTCCAGTGAGGGAAGATGTGGACCATCGGCTTCTTGGTCCACTGGCTCTGGTAGAAGTAGAACGTGTCTTTCTTGAACGCGCAGGTATCCAGCGGACCGGCACAGAACGCCTTCCGCGGCCAACCGGCCTCGCCCAGATAGTCAATGCCCGCCCACATGAAGTCGCCTGCGACATAATCTCGTGTACTAGTGAACTTCCACAGCCGTTCTACATCGATCATGTTGCTGCAGTATGCGGGTATTTCATCCGTGAGCCTGTACTCGCCTCTGACCTCGCTTATGGAGGAGTTCTCGGTTCCTATCATCTTCCAGTGTGGAAACTGCCGTTTGTCTCCTTCGTAGTAGGTTTCCGCCCGCTCGCGCCATCTGCCGACGTAGTTGTAGCCCACTACGTCTAGAGCCTCCAGGAACTCGGTGCTCGTCCCCACGGGCTCGTGTTTGATCCAGCAGTTACCCGCCGTCACCGGGCGCGTCGGATCCTCACGGTGACACACATCTACGAGACGCTTGCATATCTCGACACCTTCCGGGAACCGCTCATCAGGAACCTCGTTGTGAATGCTCCATATCACCACACATGGATGGTTGCGATCCCGGCGCACCATAGCGATCAGGTCATCAACACCGTGTTCGGGGAAGTAGTTGTGGTATCCATATGCGGTCTCAGGGACATCCAGCCGCCGATCGTAGACCTTCCATTTGCCGATCTCCCACTCGTCAAAGGCCTCAACCATGACGAGGAATCCCATCCTGTCACACAGATCGAGGAACTCCGGGGCGGGTGGATTGTGTGCGGTCCTTATCGCGTTGCAACCCATTTCCTTGAGGATCTCCAGGCGTCTTTCCCACACTCTCTCGGGCACAGCCGCGCCTACGCATCCGCCGTCGTG